>JAHRVR010000096.1 GCA_019090585.1 Sphingomonadaceae bacterium | reverse complement strand
ATCATCACCGCGCCGCACAGGCCGGTCCCGGCGCCGACCCGGACGTCCGCTGCCAGCGGGCCATGGCGTGTTCAGCTTGGCGCGTTCGGCGTGAGAAGCAATGCGGAGCGCCTGTGGAACCGGGTCAAGTCCCGCCCGGAACTATCCGGCCATTCAAAGCTGGAAGTTGCTGCCGGCCGCGCAACCAAATTGCAGGCGGGCGGCTTTGCCGACCGGGCAAGCGCACAAGCCGCCTGCGTCCGGCTGAAGGCAGGCGGGTTCGACTGCATCGTGGCACGGAACTGATCGCTTGACCGCTCTGCCACCGGACCGGGTCGAAGCGCTCGACCTGATCCGGGGTGTTGCCATCCTTGGCATTCTCGCGATCAATATCGCAGGTTTTGCCGGGCCGTCTGTCGCTACGCTGAGCCCGCATCTGCCTTTCCCCGGCACTTTGGCGGACGAATACTCCTTTGCCGTCAAATTCGTGTTGTTCGAAGGCAAGATGCGCACTTTGTTCAGCCTGCTGTTCGGCGCGAGCCTTGTCCTTTTCATAGAGCGCGCAGACAGCAAAGGCAGCTTCGGAGACTTGCTGCAATTGCGCCGCCTTGGCTGGCTCGCACTTTTCGGCCTCGCGCATTTCTATCTGTTCTGGTGGGGCGACATCCTGTTCATTTACGCGGTCGCGGGCATGATCGCGCTCATCATGCGCGAAATGAACAGCAAGCCGCTCATCCTCACCGCCATCGCAATTTATTCGATCTGGCACTTTGCCGGTGCGGCGCTGAGCTATCCCGGCGTCGCAATGGAAGAAAATACCCGGCTGGATACCGCAACGGCGGCGCAGGAACGCGAATATTCGGACTATCTCGAACTCGTCCACGACAACGCGCGCAATGAAACCCGCCAATTGAGCGGAAGCTTCATCGGGCAGGTTGAAAGCCGGGCAGTGGGCAAGACTTTCCGCCCCCTCGTGACCGCATTCTCCCATATCGGCGAGACTTTGCCGCTCATGCTGCTGGGCATGGCCTTGCTGCGCACGGGCTTCTTTTCCGGGACATGGCAGCGGCGCCATCTCTGGCTGGCCGCGTTGGTGGGCACCGGCAGCGGACTTGCGATGACTTTTGCGCTGCTCGGATGGGCATGGAGCCGCGGCTTTGCGCCAAAGGTAATGGAGGCGATCACGCAATACTGGGCCGGCATGCCCCACGTGTTGATGGGCGTGGGCTACGCCGCCTTCCTCGTCCTTGCCGCCCCGGCTCTCGCAAGAATGCCGCTGGGCAGGTGGCTATCCGCCACCGGACGCATGGCCTTTAGCACATACCTTGGAACCACTGTCCTCATGACCGCAATTTTTTACGGTTGGGGCTTGGGCTGGATCGGCCGTTTCGGCCACGCCTGGCAATGGCCGTTTGTCTTTCTGGGATGGGCGGTGATGGTGATATGGAGCACAATCTGGCTCCGGCGGTTCAAGCGCGGACCATTGGAATGGGCATGGCGATCACTGGTGGAAGGACGCTTGTTGCCAAACCAATACAGGCAATATTGCGATTAATTCGCATATAGTTATAGTGGGGGTATAAAGAGAGGACAACGAATGTACGTCTGTATCTGCAATGCCATCACGGAAACGGATCTGCGAAAAATCGCGCAAGCATCCGCTGGCACTGCCGAAGAACTTTACCTTCAACTGGGCCATGAACCCCAATGTTATCAGTGCATTGATAACGCAGAAGCGATCGTGGGCGATGCGCGCGCGGCGGCAAATGTGCCCGCCTGTATTGAAACCTGACCTTGCCTAGACCCGACTAGCCGCCCATAATCTCCTGACTTCATTACAGGAGCTCGAATCATGAAGGGCGACCCCCAGGTTATCAACTTTCTCAACAAGGCGCTGCTCAATGAGCTGACTGCCGTGAACCAGTACTGGTTGCATTACCGGATGCTGGACAACTGGGGAGTATCCAAACTCGCGGAATATGAGCGGCACGAATCCATCGACGAGATGAAACATGCCGATACGCTGGCCGAACGCATCCTGTTCCTTGATGGGCTTCCCAACTTCCAGGCACTGGGAAAGCTAAGGATCGGCGAGGACATTCCCGAGATACTGAAATGCGATATTGACCTTGAGCATGAGGCAATTCCCCTGCTCAAGGACGCGATTGCCCATTGCGAAGCGGCCCA
This sequence comes from Sphingomonadaceae bacterium, assembly GCA_019090585.1. Taxonomy (GTDB): domain Bacteria; phylum Pseudomonadota; class Alphaproteobacteria; order Sphingomonadales; family Sphingomonadaceae; genus Novosphingobium. The sequence goes on along the minus strand of JAHRVR010000096.1, from coordinate 9,251 downwards.
TGACTATGTGAGCCGGGAAATCTTCGAACGGATCCTCGAAAGCGAGGAAGAACACGTCGATTTCATCGAGAAGCAGTTCGACCTGATCGAGCGCATGGGGCTGCAAAACTACATACAGCTCAACAGCAGGGCGGCCGAAACAGATCACTAGGCGGCGTGGATCACCGCTTCGCGTAGGGATTCTTCGGACTTCTCAGCATCAGCCTGACCGGGACTGACCCAAAGTCCAGATCGCGGCGAATGCCATTGATCAGGTAACGCTGGTAGCTTTCCGGCAACTGGTCCAGCTTCGTTCCAAACAAGGCGAAAGTCGGCGGACGCACGTTTGATTGCGTGATGTAGCGCAGCTTAATCCGCCGGCCACCTGGCGCGGGCGGCGGGTTGGCTGCCAGCGCATCATCGAACCAGCGGTTCAGCGCTGCGGTCGGGATTCGGCGGTTCCAGCTTTCGCGAAGTTCAAAAGCCGCGGCCACCAGCGGATCCAGTCCTTTGCCAGTCCGGGCCGAAACCGCAAGCAAAGGCACCCCCTTCACTTGAGCCAGCCCCTCGTCAAGCGCATGACGGATACCGTTGAATAGTCCAGAGGCATCCTCGGCCACGTCCCATTTGTTGATCGCGATGATCAGCGCGCGGCCTTCTTCCAGCACCATCGACGCAATCTTGAGGTCCTGATGCTCCAGTCCCTTCGTGGCATCGAGCAGCAGGACAACCACTTCGGCAAAATCAACCGCATGGCGTGCATCGGCGACCGAGAGCTTTTCCAGCTTTTCGACAACTTTGGCCTTCTTGCGCATACCTGCTGTATCAATCAGCCTGACGGGGCGATCTTCTCCGCTGTCGGGGTCACTCCAGATCCAGTCGATAGCGATACTGTCGCGCGTAATCCCCGATTCCGGTCCGGTCAGCAGGCGATCCTCACCCAGCATTTTATTGATGAGTGTGGATTTCCCCGCATTCGGCCGTCCGACAATAGCCAGTTTGATCGGGCCGGAAGGGTCATCCTCATCGTCCTGCGCCGCCATTTCCTGTTGCAATGGCTCAACCACCGGCCGCAGCGCCTCGAACAGATCAGCCAGCCCCTCACCATGTTCAGCGGAAAAAGCCACCGGATCGCCGAGTCCGAGTGAAAAGGATTCCATCAGCCCCCCATCGCCCGCGCGGCCTTCCGCCTTGTTGGCGACAACAATGACCGGAACCGATGAGACACGCAGCCACCGCGCGATTTCCTCGTCCAGCGGTGTCAGGCCCACCCTCGCGTCGATCACGAACAGCGCCGCGTCAGCGCCTTCCAATGAGGCTTCGGTCTGGGCACGCATCCGGCCGGGCAAAGTGTCAGGATCGTCATCCTCCCAGCCCGCCGTATCGACGATAGCGAAATCGAGCCCGAGCAAATGCGCATCGCCGAATCGGCGATCGCGCGTTACGCCGGGTTGATCGTCGACCAGTGCCAGCTTTTTGCCCACCAGCCGGTTAAACAGCGTGGACTTGCCGACATTGGGCCGGCCGATGATGATGACTTGTGGAAGCATGATTTGCGGCAAGTGGGGCTTGTTGACGGGCTTGGCAAGCGCGAGACGCATTTCGCGCAAATCCTTAGTCCGATCTTAAGCAAATTTCGGCAAGGTTATGTCCATGGTACGCATAGCAACTTTCGCCGGAGCAGCTCTACTGTTTGCTGTATCAGCCAGCGCCAGCGCGCGCACCAATTTTGAAACGACAAAGGGAAACGGCGGAAGCGGAGAGCTTGCCGCCGTCCTGCAATGCGTTCCTTATGCACGGCAGGTCACAGGAATCGATATCTACGGCGATGCGCATACATGGTGGGGTCAGGCGAAAGGCCGCTTCAAGCGTGGCAACCGCCCGAAAATTGGCGCGGTCATGGCGGTTCGTCCGCATAGCAAGTCCAGGCTTGGCCATGTCGCAGCCGTCAGCGGGATACTCGATTCGCGCACGGTGCTGCTTCGCCACGCAAACTGGTCCCAGCCCGGACTGATCGAGGACAACGTGCGCGCCGTGGACGTCTCTTCCAACAATGACTGGAGCGAAGTGCGCATCTGGTATGTTCCGACGCAATCGCTCGGCAGCACGCACTGGCCGCTCTATGGTTTCATCTACAGCGACGGGCCGGGGAAGCGCGCTCCAAACAAACCTGCACGCACCAGCAACGATATCATAGCGGACATCATCGCGGGAAAAATTCGCTGAGGCCCGGAAAATTTCGCTGAGGCCCGGAAAATTTCGCTGAGGCTTTGATCGGGCGGCAAGACGGCGGTGAATATCATCGCCGCATCCAAACCAAAAACTAATCCGCTTTGGCGACCGGCGAGTTCTCGCCCAGATCCTCATACCATGCCTCAACCGGGCCATTCAGCTTGAGCATAAGGGGCTGCCCCTTGCGATCCATGGTCTTGCCCGCCTGCACACGCACCCAGCCCTCGGAAATGCAATATTCCTCGATGTTGGTGCGCACCTTTCCCTTGAAACGGATTCCGATGCCGCGCTGAAGCTTGTCGGAATCGAAATGCGGGCTGCGCGGACTGATCGCCAGACGATCGGGCGGTACGTCCTTGGCGGCTGGCGTGGCGGCTGGTTTATCTTCACTCATGAGTGCGCCCTTTAGGGCGGGCAGCGCGCTTGTCAATCGGTGCAAACTTGCCTAAGGGCGCGCCTTCCGCGTCGCTCAAGGCCGACAGCGCGGGCGCGTAGCTCAGTGGTAGAGCACACCCTTCACACGGGTGGGGTCGCAAGTTCAATCCTTGCCGCGCCCACCATATTTCAATAACTTATATGGAATAATGCCCCGCTATTCCGTAATAGGGTAGCCCTAGGGGTAGCACGGAATTATTAATTTGCTCCTCGGAATCACTGACTCTAAAGCTTCTCCATATGGGCGCCGAGAGGGAGTGGTTGTGAAGTTTATCGAGGATCAAACGGCCCAAAAACTGCGGGGTGGCTACTACACCCCCCTCGATCTCGCATGTTTCATCTCCCAGTGGGTTGCTGAGCTCAAGCCCGAGAAGGTACTCGAGCCTAGCTGCGGCGATGGCGCCTTCTTTCAGGCGATGGCCGATGTGGGGGGCTTCGAGAAGGCGTCCCTCACAGGTTTCGAGCTCGACGATGTCGAGGCGGGCAAGGCTGCCCAACGTACAAAGGAGCTCGGTCTACGTCGTACCAATGTTCGCTCGGAGGACTTCCTCCAGTGGGCAATCGACAACATGGGCAAGGGTGGTGAGCGCTTTGATGCCGTGGTCGGCAATCCGCCGTTTGTCCGTTACCAGTTCCTTCCGCCCGAGTTTCAGGTGCGGGCTGCCACGATCTTTGACGAGCTCGGGCTCAAGTTTACGAAGCACACCAACGCCTGGGTGCCGTTCATCCTCGCATCTATGGCGCTGCTTCGTCCCGGCGGTCGATTGGCGATGGTCGTCCCGGCCGAGATAATCCACGTCACTCATGCTCAGTCATTACGGAGCTATCTCGGCAAGGAATGTCGGCGGCTAGTCATAATCGACCCCGAAGATTTGTGGTTCGACGGTACATTGCAGGGTGCTGTCATTCTAATGGCTGAGAAGCGCAGCGGCCCGAGGCAGAAGGCCGAAGGGGTTGGGATGGTGCCGGTCCGGGGGCGCACATTCCTTCGTCGCTCACCAGCAGAACTTTTCGCTGCGCCGCAGCCCCTCAACGGCAAGACAGTCGCGGGCAAATGGACCCGTGCCTTGCTCGACCTCGAGACGCGGGACCTCTTCGACGAGCTCGAGGCCCATTCCGATGTTCACCGGTTCAATGACATAGCGCGCGTTGCAGTGGGCATCGTCACCGGCGCCAACAAGTTTTTCCTCGTCCCTGACGAGACGGTAAAATCGTATGGTTTAAGCAAGTACGCGCATCCAATGTTCGGTCGCAGCGAGCACTGTCCGGGCGTGATTTATGATGAACGTCAGCACATTGTGAATGCAAAGAAGGGAAGCCCTACCAACTTCCTCTGGTTCGATGATGCGCCCGCCAAGATGGCAAAGCGAGCGCGTCACTACATCGAGAGCGGCGAAGCGGACAGCCTCCATACTCGCTACAAGTGTCGCATTCGCGAGCCTTGGTACACGGTCCCTTCGGTCTATTCGACCGAAGTGGGAATGCTCAAGCGGTGCCACGATACACCCCGTCTGATCCTCAACAAGATCGGCGCTTACACCACCGACACGGCCTATCGCATCCGAACGGAGGAGGGCCAAGGAGAGCGGTTAGTAGGTTGCTTCATCAACCCCCTGACAGCCCTAAGCGCAGAGCTCGAGGGGCGGCATTACGGCGGAGGCGTGCTTGAACTCATCCCGTCAGAGATCGAACGGCTAATCATTCCGATGCCCGAGAAGGTGGATCTCGACCTAGCTGAGCTGGATGACTCCATCCGCAACCGGCCAACGCACGAAACGCTTGAGCGTCAGGGCAAGGCGGTCCTTGGGGCGCTCGGCATCTCAAAAGCTAAGCAGGCCGGCGCGCTCGAGGGGTGGCGGAAGCTCCGCGATCGGCGGCATCGCACTTCGACCGAGGCGGCCACAACCTAATTGATCTCTATCACGAAACGCGATTGCGCATTGACGGGCTCATACATTTTCAACGAGCGACCGAGTAATCCCTGATGCTTGATGTGGCTCGTCGCGCCACCCCAGTGTAAGCCGGTGGTATAGTTGCCTTGTCCCGCCGCCCAGGCAGCCTTGTGGCTTAGAGTGAGGTCAAAGTCGCCCACATACACGCCCGCGATTACAAGCGAGATCGGGACGTCTGCGACATCCTTCTGCTTGGCAGCATCGTACGTCCAATTCAATTGCGCGAAGACTTGGTTGCGGAAGTAGGTCTTCTGGTTGATGACTTGCCCATTCACTTGATACTTGGCTTGGGTCAATCGGAGCACGCCCGGCACGGCGCTGACTTGATTCAACTGCAAGTCGGAAGAGGGTAGCTTCGGCTTCACCCAAACCAACTGACCAAATGTCGGCGGGGCACTGACAGAAACCGGGCTGCCGCCCAAAACGGGGTACTTGGGCTTTCGGGCCTTCTTCTTCGGCGCTGCTGTGAGAGGCAACGAGATTGGTGGCTTACTCGTCTGAGACCCCTGTTTGCCTGCACCGTAGGCGGTTTGTGTCTTCGGATTACGCTCATCCTCGAGCAAACCTTGCCTCATCAAATCAATTATCTGGCGACCGGCGGTGATCGGAAAACAGTGGTTCGGGTGATTTGCCACAAGGTCCTGAAAGCCATTGAGGAAGCCGTCCACGAAGTCCTTGTCGGAGGCATCGGTGAGGTCAAGTTCGAGGTCAGCGCCAGCCTCGATGTTGTTAAACAATCCTGCATGAGTCAGATTCGCGCTGCCAATGATCGCGCGAGAGCGGCTGCCGCCCGTGGCGAGATAGACCTTCGGATGGAAGATGCGACTACGGGTGGCGGTATCAACGCCGTAAAGCTGAATGCCAAGCTTCAACAGACCAGCCGCTGCTTGGGCAGTTGTCGAGCCGTTGCGGACGCCGATAAACGCACGAGTGTTGCCAGCGACGGAAGCAAGCGCAGCGGAAATGGCGCTGACACCGGCCGAATTGGCAAATGCGGAAGAGATGAGCAGTTCGGTCATCCAAGGCTCTTCCGCCAACGCGATAACTTGATTTGCGTGTTGATGCCCTGCCGTAATAGCCTGAAAGATCGGTCGAACCTGCGCCATGAACCCCACTCTGTTGCGAGTGACATGGCTAACCTCGAAGATGTTTATTTGCCAGCCCTTTAAACTAAACCGCATAGGGGCTCACGTCCCGAGATGAGCAGGGATGACATAGCCGATTGTGGTTGCCTTCGCTCTCAAAGGGCTTGCGGCATCGCAGGCAGGGCCGTGTGGTGGTCATCGTCGGCCTGCCGTCCTCATCACGCGTAAGGCGATACGTTTGCCCAGATCGGGCCACGGCTAGTCCGCCAACATCTGCATCATTCCGAAGGCGCGTGCTTGCGCATTCGTCATAGCGTCGCCCACCAACCATCCGGTGTCGGGAGAGCGGACAACATCGACCCAGACCTCTCGCTTGCCATTAGACTGGCGCAAGAGCCCAAAGAAGGCACCAAGCTCTGCAGCCGGCACATCAAACAGCGCCGCAAACTTGCGGACCGTCAGCACAGTGGGCCAGCGGCTCGATTCGTTCCTATGTGCCTCTAGCAGCGTTGCCAGGTGCGCTGCCCGGGTCCGCTCGTCGAACAACGCCTCATATCCATTCTCAATCTGTTCGCGGGAAAGCGTCATACCTCCCTCCCGGGAAACTGGCGGTCGCAGCGCGATTTCATCAAGGCCAACTCGGCCGCGCGCTCACCATGGGCAAGCTCGATCAGGACCGTGTCTGTCCCGGAGCGGTCGAGCAGTGCCTTTTGCGGCGTACAGCCGCACTGGGCGGCAATCTCACCCGCCCGGCCCATTTTGCGTCACCGTAGTCCGAGGCCTTGTAGAGGGGCTCAGCGTTGCCGGAGGCAACTTCCGCCGCGTTCTTGCGGATGGGCATTCCCGTGCTCTTAATAATCACGGCGGTCGCGCCCTTTACGGCGGGGGTATCGACCGAAGAAATCTCGTTCACGGTCATGTCGCGAATAATCATTTTCTTGGGCTGGGCAGTCATGCGACTGTCTCCTCGACAAGCGTATGGTTGGCGAGGTCATTGTTCGCGGTTCGATCAACGGCTGCCGCAATCGACCCTTGCGCGCGGGCCGAGACGAACGGGATGCCGAGGAACCGAACGAACCCGGGCGCGGTAACCTGCATTTGGCCCATAAGGAGCGTTCGCAGAACGCGCCGCAAGTGTCCGCCAGTCCCGTGGTCGCTTGCACCAGAGGATCGCACTGCTGCGAAGAACGCATCGTCTGCGTCAAGTAGGCCGCCAATTGCGGCCTCAACCTCGACAATCGCAGCGTCGAGCCTCTCTGCCGCCTTAACCCGAGACCGGGCAAGCGCGGGAAGTGCATTCGCTGCTGCGTCGGGGTCAGGCAGCTTCTTGTTCAATAATCGCACGGGTATCTCCTTCGTTTGTTCCGATGGTGGTATCGCCCAACGACGCACGGATCGCGGCGATCACGTCCACGGCCTCCCTTGCGGAAAATCCTGCGCATTCGAGGTCGGTACGCCGCAGGCGCCAGAACTCGTTGTCAAAAGGCGGCCGGGCAGCCTCCTCAGCGGCCTTACGCAGGATATGGCGATCATAGATGGTCACCGGGTCCCGCTCGCCGCGTATCAGCCGATCCTCGTCCTCAAGCTGTTCAAGCGATGGGTTTGCCGGGGCAGCATCGCCCAAGTCGCGAAGCGTGGATATGCGCAGTATCCGACGATCAGCCGGAGGCATCATCCGATAGCCTACCGCAAAGGCGAGATTATCGAGGGCGCTATCGCGGTTCATGGTCGATAACCTTTGCGGGCGCAGGCAGCGATGTCCGGAAGCTTTCGGCCAACTGGGCAGCAACTTTCGCCACGGCATTGCCCAAGACACCGGCATCGACGTCATGCGTTACGCGGCTATTCACGGAAACGCTCGAAGCCTCCCGATATGCGGACAGCAGGGCCTTGGCGCGAAGCTCAAGCAGGCGGTCCGAATAGCGCCGGACGGTTCCGACGATCTTCTCCTTGTGGCGGCCGCCGAAGATGGGTTCCTCCCAGCCTTCTTGCGCGCGCCGGTAAAGTTCATGCTCAACGCTGGCCTGTGCAGCCTCCATCGCCTCGTCCCATTGCGCGGCAAATTCCTCGTCCCGGGCGCGCTCGTCCTTAAAAGTCTGCACTGCGCCGTACCGGCTCGAGGCGCGCGGGCTGGCGGCGCGGGCCGCCCGCACGAGAATGCCGTGGCGGGCCAGCTCAGACAGAAACATCTTCTTGCGGCGGTCGGTCAACTTCATAGGGCGAGCGTAGCTGGCGACCGTTGGGAAGCGAACGGCAGATCGTTGATTGGAGGCAAAAAAGGAGGTATTTATTGTCTTTTTCCTTTCATATACCTCCGGTTTTGCTATCTACCTCCAAATAGAAAAGGAGGCTAGCATGCGGACAATAGAAATTTCGACAGAGGTTTTCGCTGAATTATGGGCTCTTCGTGGCCCCGGCGAGGAAAGCGAGAACGAGATACTGGAGCGAGTTTTGGAGGTAAATGCACATCGCAAGATCCAAGAAGGTCAGGAACAAGAGGCTATGGTTGCCAAAAAAGGTTATATGTATCGTGGGCCGCGTACTTGGAGCCAGCCGACATGGGCGACCGATCTGGCTGAGTCCTTGGAAGAGCTGGGCGGCACCGCAAAACTGCAAGAAATTTACGACGTCGTACGCCGCATTCGGAAGGCGGCCGGTCGAAGTTTGCCGCCAAGCCTTAAAGCTACTGTCCGCCGGACCTTGGAGAACCACAGCTCTGATTCCGAGAACTACACCGGCGGCGCAGATTTGTTCGCAATGCCCGACGGGAAAGGGGCAGGAGTTTGGAGCCTTCGGTAGGAAGGCCCTTGGTGGCTTTGCTACCCCGGCCGATACCCCTTGGTCGGTGCTGGTGGCGTGCATCTTGGAGGTGCTGGAACGGGATCGACCGGCCCCGCCCTCCTAAGGGGTAGGGCCCGGGCTTGCCGAAGTCCAAATGGAAGGAAAAGACATAGGTGCCGACAACTAGCCGATCGGAGAAAAATCCACCCGTTTTCCATTGATGTCGATACCGAACGGTGGGCCGCCAAGCTGGACCAGAAACATATCGTCAGGCCCCATCACCTCATCAATCGCAGTCCAGACCATGTATGCCTTCCAAATTCGTTGATCTCTTGTGCACGCAACAGCATAGGTCCCACTGCTTGTTGTGCTCTTTTTCTGGTAGAACTCTCCGCAGCCTCTAACGCCGTTACTCGTCAACGTTCGAATCACTTCCATTGTGGGCTCCGACCAGTTGCCCGAAAACTCTTCTTCCGGCGTAGGACTTTCACCGCAAGATGCCACGAAGAGGCAGGCAATTAAGCCGAAGCCGACACATGCATTCTTCATCTTCGTCCCCCTTATCCATTCGGCCCTGCAACCTCGGACATACTTAGATCATTTACCTAAGAAAAGATGCGGAAGCTGCTTAATTAATGGCGGACTGGCGACCTAAAGCTCACGGCGGCCTCCGGTTCCGGCGCAACTAAGTCTCGCGCCCGCGCGCGTCGGGCCCAACGTGCCGAACGGTAGGCGGCGGCCCAAACAACGACTAACCACGGGGGGGAATAGGGAGAAGCGGGGGCTT
>JAHRVR010000095.1 GCA_019090585.1 Sphingomonadaceae bacterium | reverse complement strand
TTCCAAAAATGAACCAGCGCTTTTGGGGTGTAGTTTGTGCGGGAGATAATCAAAAGAGCGATGCTGGCAGCTTCACGTTCGAGTTCTTCGCTCATCAGACGGTATCTGTTTGCTGTTTTGGTGTTCACATCCACCTCGATCCACAACCCGTCGAGCCGCCGGTTCGCAAATTTCGACAACTTCCGTCCGAGCGCGATGGCATTCACGCCGCGGGGGCTGGCGCAAAACGCGCCCAGAGCCAAAGCAAGCGGCCCCGATCTGCCAAGTTCGCGTTCCTCGGCATCGGCAGCCTCCATAATCTCACTAGGCTGCTTCCACGCGGAAAATCCGAATGCTCGCTGCCACGCGCCATGCAATCCTGTCAGCGCGGCAGCCACCACGTCGCTGGTCGCAATCTTCTTGCGCGTTTCCACGGGATCGCTCTGCCCCAACCAAAGCAATGCGCCGCGCACCAATTTCGACCAGTCTTCAAAGCGAGCGAATGTCTTCACACCTGGCTCAATCGGACAGCCTGCCGCGATATAGGCCCGCAGTACGGTCAACGCCGCCGCAACCAATCGTGGGCGCTCACGCGGCACAAATTCTTTCAAATCGTATCGGAATTCCCGCTGGCCGGGATCGTCACATCTCGCATCCAATCGAGCAACGATAGCGCGGGTTGCCATGTCGCCGCGAAATTCGAGATTGTTGCCATTCGCTACCATCAATGTCTTCGTCGAAACCCGCAAATTCTTCGACACGCCCAACAATCGCGACTGCCACGTTTCTTGTGTCAAAACGGAGCAAAGTGCGTCTCCGCTTACCGGTTCGTCGATGTTGTCAATCGCAAGTATTGGGTCGCCCTGCAATAGACTGGCAAACAGTCGTTTCTCGTTTTCTTCTTCCTTAGAGGCCTGCGAGATAACTGGCGCTTCGCGGCCTGTGGCAATCATAGCGGCAACATCAGCCAGTAGCGACTTGCCGGTAGCCATTGTTGGCGCAGAAATTCCATGCATAGGGGCGGTGCGCAGCGACCGGCGGACAACCGCCGTCAGGATCATCGACAGTGCGACCGAACGCGAAGCGCTTGGCGACATTGGGTTATCCGGCGCATTGGCATCGTCCGGCTCAAAGGGGAACTCAGCGATAATGTCGAGGAGTTGGTCGAGGGCATCTATGGCATCTTCCTTAGTTGGCGCTTCCGGTATCGGCGGAAAGGCAACACCCTGCGTATCGATAATTAGGCCACTTGCCAGATCGTATCCCTCCTCCCAGCCGGCACTCCCATCGGATCGAAGAGTCGGGGCCTCACAAACACCAACTAACTCCGGCAGGTTCCACATACCCATTCGCGCCGCATAATGCTTCGCGAGGCTCAACGGCGGCGCCTTTTTTGCGCGAACAATCTTACCGCTCTTCCCTTTGTTCAAAACGACATACCGGGCAGATGCGATCATCCGCTCACGAAGGAAGTGTTCGTTCAGATCGCTAATTACGAGAGCGCCAGCCGCACGCCTAATGCCATCCTCATCGCTCGACTTGCCAAGTCGAACATCACGCACAAGTCGGCCACTCATTTGGTAAAATGGGACGTCATCGTTCATCAAGGCCGCCTCGGTCTCGTCGAGGACGCGGGGCAATTCATCTTCATCATAGATTATCTCAGGGCGAAACCGTCCGACCAGAGCGCGCGCCTTGGTAATCTCCTGTTCGGCATCACGCTTGCCCCCACGCTGAATAACCCGCTCGGAAATTCGCCACTTCGGATCAAGTATCACGGCTGCGATTTCTTCGTTGCTGCAACCGGCTCGGACCAGCGCACAGCAAACTCCAAGCACGGCCTCGTTGCGCGACGGATATGCGCTCCAATCACCGTCAGGCCCTTGTTCAATAACCTTGCGAATGCGCTGCGACACGCTGTCCGGCAGCTCGTCCAAGTTCGACAGAAAGTGGATTTCGTCAAGATCAACCGCAGGGCCGCTATTTGTCCGACCCCGCTCAGCTTGGCCAGCACAGAAGTCGGCTAACGTGTGGGCCCTCCCTTCCGGCCACTTCACGACCGATGCTGTGCGTTCGATACGTCCGTCAGCCTGTTTCTTTGCGTTCGGGATGTTCTTTGTGCCCGGCAAACGCATCAGGTGGTCAAGGGACTGGCAGCTGTCACCGCCCAGCTTGTCGCGGATGGTCACATTATAGAGTTTTAGTTCAGCAATCCTACCCGGTGCCCCGCCAACGAACGGAGCGTCATCGAGCAACCAAAATCCTTGGTACCCGTTGCCGCTGTCCACGATAGCGGAGGGAGGCGGATCATAATTCTTTAGTTCCGCCAGAATATGCTTCCGATCCTCGGACCAATCAGTATCCTTTCCCGGATCGACATCGACGTGCAGCATATCGAGCTGTTCGATGTCTGCTTCCTCGGGTTTCCTACTCATCGTGCGCACAACGGTGTTGGGCGTCCAATAAAGGTTGCGCTTGCCGTTCCACCGACCAAGCCAACTCCGCATTGTGTCCGCGTCGGTCAGCTCGAAAGTCTTGGTCTCGATACCTCCGCCATTGGGGCAGATTGCCGAAAGAACGTAGCGCCCACCGGGGCGCATCTCGCGCAGAAAACCGACGGTTTCACCGAATGGAGTTTCGCCGTCGTCACTCAATTCTTCGACCTTTTCTGCCGCAGGTTTGGCGCTTATATTGCCCATCGATTGGAATCCTGTTCCGGTCTTGCCAATAGTACCGACCGCTCGCCCCTCCTTCGGGCGAGCGGTTTTTGGTTAAGCCGCATGCGCCAGCTTCTCTTCGATCCACGCAACAACCTCTGCCCGCAGCCAAACGACGCGGTTGGGTCCGATGTGCTTCTGTTTTGGGAATTCGCCGTCCTTGGCGAGCGCGTAGATGGTGCTCTGGGAAAGCGTGGTCATTTCGATCACGCCCTTTATGTCGAGCACGATCTTTTCGGCATTTGCCATCGTTCAGTCCTCCGTTCGCTCGCTTTCGAGCGGTTACGAAGGCTTCCTAACTGGCCTACTAATATGCCGACGATGGCCTTCCGGGGAGGGTCTGGATTCCGGGACCCTTACCGGAGAGGCAGCTGGTCTCGGTAGTCGAGTTCGCGCAAATTCACACGAACGCGGCGGCGCGCGTCATCGACCGGGAGACGATAGCGCCGGGCAATCTCGTCTCCGATTGCTACGACGGCCTCGGCCGCCACCTTGGGAGTGCCGGGAAGCTGGTCCCGTCGCCAAATGCCATAAAGCTCCCGGACAACAGCCCGAAGGTTCGGCAATTCCTCGAGCCCGTGCGGAGGCAGCATCAAAGCCTCTTCGCAAGCCTCAAGGAGTGCGGGCGGGTCGAGTGGGTTTTCGGTCAGACCGGATGCCAAGATCTCCGGCAGCTCTTCGGTCGAAGGATTATCAACAAACTGGTAGCCCAGCGCGATCTCGACCCGGAGCTGGGAAAGGTCATCCTCGGACAGGTTAGCAATGGCCCCGGCCACCCGCTCGTTCGAACAGGCGGAAATTGTTTCGAGGACCCGGACCGCAAGCTGCCAGCGCAACCAGTCCTTTGTCTCGCTATCGAGAGCGCGCCATCTGGCCCGGGCCTTCGCCATAAGCTTCCGTTCATTGCTGACCTCCCGCTTCGAACCGAACAGCCCCCGGAAGCCGTCAACCTCATATGGGTCCTTCAACGGCGGCCGCTGTTGCATCTCATCAAGGCGAGACCTCTCCTCCGGTGTCAGGTCCATAGCTTGCCCCACATCTCCATCGCAGCGCGCTTCTCGTCGAGATAGCCGTGGCGATTATATATGCCCGCCACGCCGCCTACCTTGTGCCCTAGAACACGTTCGACGTGTTCCGGGAGTATTCCTATGCGGGCCATATGCGTCGCCACGGAGCGGCGAATATCATGCACTGCCCAAGGTTCTATCGGTGGCAACTCGTCGCGGGCGGCTCGATCTAACATCTTCTTGTCGAGCGCTATCCTCGCCTTCGAAAAACCACTCACAGGGCGCAGTCCGCTGGTGGTCGAAAATAGAAACGGCCCCTCATTCCACTTGGGCAGCGTTTTAATCAGCCGCCACGCCGGTGCCGACAGCGGCACGGTTTGCTCTATGGCGGTCTTATATTGCTCCGCCGGAATCACGAACAATCGCTCGCTGTCGTTGTCGAACCAGTCCCGTCGCAGGCCCGCTATTTCGGACCGGCGCTGGCCTGTCAGGACAAGCAGGCGGTACCAATCCCCAAAGGGATAACCCAGATCACCTGCCGCGTCCCAAATACGGCCCAGCTCATCCATCGAGAGAAACCGCTCCCGGGTAGTATAGCGCAAGTCCTTCCGACGCAGCCCGGTCAGCGGGCTCACACGGACCAGCCCACGGGCCGCTGCCCAAGAAAACATCCCGGCAAGGTGCTTGCGAACCTCCCGCGCTATCGGCGCGCCTTTGTCGAGCACGAT
>JAHRVR010000094.1 GCA_019090585.1 Sphingomonadaceae bacterium | reverse complement strand
GCTCAGCGCCCCCATGATAACAGCCTTTCCGGCGAATTCAGTGCCGGCAAGCTGGTGATACTGCATCTTCAGGCGCTGCGTATCGTATGCCGTCAGTCCGGCGAAGATCAGAACGCCGAGAGCCGAAATAGCAAACTGCAGGATCGTCGATTGCAGGAAGATATTGACGACCATGGCCACCAGAATACCAACCACGCCCATGATCAGGAACGATCCGAAACCGGACAGATCCTTCTTGGTGGTATAACCAAACAGGCTAAGGCCCGCGAACGCGGCCGCGGTCGCAAAGAAGGTCGTCGCGATCGACTCTCCGGTATAAACCAGAAAGATCGTCGACATCGAAGCGCCCATCAGTGCCGCGAAAGCCCAGAACATGAGCTTGAGTGTGCCGGCGCTAAATCGGCCCTGACCGAAGCTCATCGCGAACACGATAGCCAGCGGCGAAAGCATGATGAGCCACTTGATTGGCGAACCGGTCATTGCCAGCGCCATGCCGGAGCGCGCCATAAGCATCGCGACAATACCTGTAAGCAGTATGCCCGATGTCATATAGTTATAAATCGACAGCATGTGGCTGCGCAGCCCTGCGTCAAGACCGGTGCGGCCAGCGGCCCGGCCATCAAGGCTCGGTGACGCTCCAAAGCCCGAGCGCGGGGTCTGGGGGTCGTTCCAATTCGCCATCACAAACTCCTTTGCGGTTCCGCACAGTGCAAATCCGTGCCGACAATATCGCGTCTGACCCTTAACTTTTCAAGAACAATCGAAGCATATCTGTCGCAATTTGTAATCGCCAGAAACCTATTACCCTCGCGCTTCACGGGCCATTTCGGCACTTCTGTCTCGCGCTGCCCGCAATGTCGCCTCAACCAGAGTAACAACCGCAGCATCTGCATCAAGCACATCAAGCCCGGCCCGCGTGGTGCCGCCCGGACTGGCAACACGGTCAGCCAGCTCGCCCGGTCCCGATGGCGAGGACAAAGCCAGACTGGCCGCGCCTTCCACCATCGCCAGCGCCAGATTTTGCGCCTGCGCCGGATCGAGACCAAGCTTGGCGGCACCGGTTGCCAACCCTTCGATAAAGCGAAAGACGAAAGCAGGCCCCGAACCGACAAGCGCGGTAACCAGATCAAACAGGCCTTCCTCGATCCATTCAGGCGATCCCAGCGGCTGGATAAGCGCCGTAACCGCATCCATGCCGGCCCGGTCCAGCCCTTTCGCGGCCAGCCCGACCGGCGACTTGCCAATGGCGACGGACAGATTTGGCATGATCCGGACATGCCCGTCCGCCCGGGGCAGCACGGCGGCAAGGCTGTCCAGTTCCACACCAGCAAGGATGGACAGGACAGTCGTGCCCTTACCCGCAAGCGGCTCCAGCGCCGGGGCAAGATCCCCCAGCATCTGCGGCTTGATCCCAAGCAGCATGGCATCGAATGCGCCTTCGGGCAGTTCGCGCAGCAAGGTTACGCCATCGGGCGCCTTGTCGATCACAGGATCGACGACGGTCACTGCTGCCGGGTCCAGCCCCGCTGCCAGCCAGCCGGTCAGCATCGCGCCGCCCATATTGCCGCAACCGACCATCAGAAGCGATCCCGTCCAATTCATGATTGTCACTTCACGCCTCTCCCACCGCATCGACCAGGGCCGCCGCAAGAGCCTCGGCCGGGCTCTTGTCACCCCACAGAATAAACTGAAAAACAGGATAAAAGCGATCGCACTCATCCAGCGCGGCCTCGATGATGCACTGTGCCTGATTGGGACTGAGCAGACCATCATCGCCCAGCATCAGCCCGTGGCGGAACAGCAGCACGCTGCCGTTCGACCAGACATCGAAATGGCCGAGCCAGAGTTGCTCGTTAATGAGCGCCAGCGCCTCGTAAACATCGGCGCGCTTATCCTCCGGCACCCGCACATCGGGCAGGCACAACAGCTGCAACACGTGATCTTCAGTTCTCCAGATCGCCTGAAACTGGTACGTCGTCCAGCTTCCCTTGATCTCCGCCGAGATCTCGTCCTCGTTGACATATTCAAACGGCCAGCCACGCGCCTCAAATAACGAAGCGAGCATCTCGACTGGAGCAGTCTCATCGCCCCGTCCGATTTCTTGTTCCACTGTTCTCATAAATTCCGGAAATGTCCCTGTGTCATGGGGAATGGATGCTCTGCTTGGGGCTCAAAACACAATCCGTAGGCCGCAATGGGCTGAGCAAAACCCGACAACCCTGTTCACATGATGTGGAAAAAGACGGCATGGCCTGTGGAAGATTACCGGATGAATCCTCAGCGCACCAGTCTATCGACCACCTCTCCGGCAGGACTTGTCCAGATATAAGGCCCATTAACTCCAGACTTGCGCAAATCAGCAAGGAAACGAACGGCCTGTTTTCGCGACGCAAATGGACCTGCAAGCAGACGGTTTGTCTGATTGAGTCGGTCCACATAGGGCCTGCGCCCCTTGAACACCTCTGGTGAACCGCGCCCCATCCGTCTCCAGTCGTAAGCCAGCGCGCGACGGTTTTGACCAATGCCCAGCTGCACCCAGATCCGGCTCGGGTGGGT
>JAHRVR010000093.1 GCA_019090585.1 Sphingomonadaceae bacterium | reverse complement strand
TCATTTCCTTTACAACCAGCCTGCCGAATTCGGTGAGGCCGCCGTGTTCCGCAACGTCGGTTGCGCTGTCTGCCCAAGGCGTATTCTTCGAATGGGTAAGCGTCATGTAGCGCACGCCAAGCGCATACATCTGGCGTAGCACGCCCAGACTTGATCCTATCGAATGGCCGCCTTCCATGCCCATCAGCGAGGCGATTCGCCCCTGTTTCAGGGCTTGCGCGACATCGCCGGAGGTAAGCGCCAGTGCCAGTTCGCCGGGGTAACGCGCGATCAGGCGCTTTGTAACGTCGATCTGTTCAATCGTGGCCTGCACGGCTTCTGGCTCATCAAGTGCTGCGGTGACATAGACCGACCAGAACTGCGCGCCGACCCGGCCTTGCCTGAGGCGGGTAAGGTCCGTGTGCATGGCGCGGCCATTCCATGTTCCCTCATCGCCGTCGCCGCCGGTATCGCTGGTGTCGCGGAAATCAAAATCACCGATGACATTGCCGAAACGCCCGCGAAGCTGGATCGGCACGTCATTGTGCCCGTCCCAGACTGGAGCGGCCTCCAGCGCAGCCTCTGCCACCTGCTCGGGTGTCCGCGCGCTCGCCGCACCTGCCAGAGACAACGCGCAGCCAATCGCCAGAATGAGCAGGGCCTGTTTCATCACGCGATCCTTTGCCAACAATCCACCCGGAACAGCAAAGGCGATCAGGCGCGCAGCTGCAAGCGCTTTTCAAGCCAGCGGCTGATCTTCTTCCAACATCGCCAGCGCCGCGAACCGCTCTGCGGGGTAGCGTGTCTGTGTGACGGACCGCAGCGTGCGCCGCGCCGCGCCGCCGGTCCTGTCCGCAACGCGAAGCACATAGGCCGTGCGATGCGAATAGATCGCGTCGATCAGCGCTTGGTCATAACCGGGTTCCGCGCGCGAGGAATTTTTATCCGCCTGCGCCACGGCGGATTTCAGGATACGCGCCGCGCCGCCATGCTGGACCGAGACCGACCAGACCGCGTCGCGCACTGCCTGATGACGTGCGTTAAGGTCCAGCTGCGTCGCTGCCAGCGCTGCTTCGACAGCAGGCCAATAATGGGTGCGCTCGATAAATGCATGTTGCGCCCTGGCAAAGCGATCCGGCTCCCGCCGCGCAACCGCCCGCCAGGCGCGGGAAAACGCTTTCGCGCCCGGCGCCGCATCACCAAACCCGGCTTTCCATGGCAGGCCCTCGGCCTGCATGAAGCGCGCCGCGGTGCCGGTACGCGATGCCAGTTGGTAAATGCCATAAGAGACACCGCCCGGATCATTGCGGCCGTTTGAAACGGTGCCCGGCCCACGCCCGCCGCTTTCGAAGCGTTCGGACAGGCTGCCGAGCCTTCTGGCCATCACTTTCGAACCGACCGACGGCGCAGAAACTTGCGAACGGTCTATGGCCTGATCGATAGACCGTTCGGCAGCCCGATCGATAACACGATCGATTCTGGCCACCTCACCTTGCGTCAAACCGCGCCCAAGCAAGCGGCGCATTTCCTCAAAGATGGGCTTCCAGCTTATTACCGAGTTGTTCATGAATTGTTCCGCCAGTCAAAGATTGGCGGAGGCCATGCCACAGGCTTCGCTGTGTAGGACAGCCCCGGTGTCTGATGCGAACTTCGGATCAGGCTTTAGAACAGAGCTTCGGCAAGCTCGCGATAACGCTTGTTCAAAATGTCCGGCGTCGCGCCGCCTTCAGGCGAAATGACCTGCAGGCAAACATGATCCGCCCCGGCATCGAGATGCTGCCGGACGCGCTCAGCCATCGTGGAAACCGAACCACATGCGAAAATCGCATCGATGAAACGGTCCGAACCGGAATCAATATCCTCGTCAGTAAACCCCAGCCTTTTCCAGTTGTTCCGGTAGTTCGGCAAGGTTTTGTACATGGCAACGCCCGCATTCGCGATCTTGCGCGCTTCTTCCACACTATCGGCAAAAGCAACGCCCTGCTCGGGTGCCAGAAACTTGCCCGGCCCCAGAATTTCGCGTGCGCGCGCGGTATGTTCCGGATTTGCCAAATAGGGATGCGCACCGGCTGTTTTCTCTCCCGATAGTGCAAGCATCTTCGGCCCCAGCGCGGCAAGACATGTGTTGTCCATTGCCATCCCGGCAGCCTCGAGCCCTTCAACAAAGGCGCGGGTTTTTGCCATCGGCTTGGCATAGGCATCGCCAATCAGCGCGCTGTGGCTGATGCCAATGCCCACCATCATGCGTGCCTTGTGCGCATCACTCAGACCCGCAAACCAGTCCGCAACCTCGCGCGGCTCATACTTCCAGAGGTTGAGGATGCCAGTGGCAATCGCAATCCGGTCCGTCGCGGCCAGAAGATCGGCTGCATCCTTCAAAACCCGATCGTCGGCGACACCTGGAATCCAGAGCGCCCCGAAGCCCAGCTCTTCAAGAAGCGAAGCTCCCCTGGCTACTTGCGCCTTGTCGCCAAAGCGCAGTTCCATCGACCAGATGCCGACCTTTCCCAGTTCAGGCACACCCATAGTTCTTCTCCTTAGCTTGAGCCGGGTTGTAGTGACCCTGTCACTTGCACGGCAAGTAATTTTGCACCGTGCCGATGATGTTGGCTTGATCTCACTCCCATGGCTGGCTTAGCCGGGTGAGGATGGAAGAGTTTGATTATATCATTGTTGGTGCAGGGAGCGCCGGTTGCGTTCTTGCCAACCGGCTTTCCGCCGATCCCCGGCTGCGCGTGCTGCTGTTGGAGGCTGGCGGCAAGGACAATTACATCTGGGTCAAGGTTCCGGTTGGATACCTCTATTGCATCGGCAATCCGCGCACCGACTGGTGCATGACGACCGAAAGCGAGGCCGGGCTGAATGGCCGCGCGCTCAATTATCCGCGCGGCAAAGTCCTGGGTGGCTGCTCCGCAATCAACGGCATGATCTATATGCGTGGGCAAGCCGCGGATTATGACGGCTGGAGACAGGCCGGAAATCCCGGCTGGGGCTGGGACGACGTTCTCCCCTATTTCCGCAAATCCGAAGACCATTTCGAGGGAGAGACACCGTTCCATGGTGCAGATGGCGAAATGCGCGTGGAACGCCAGCGGCTGCGCTGGGACATCCTCGATGCTTTCCGGGATGCGGCCGTCCAATATGGCGTGCCCGAGACCCGGGATTTCAACACCGGCGACAATCTGGGCGTCGGCTATTTCCAGGTCACGCAGCGTCGCGGCTGGCGTTGCAGCGCCGCCGACGCTTTCCTCAAGCCGGTGCGAAGCAGGCCGAACCTGAAAGTCGTCACCGGCGCTCTGGCAGACAAATTGGTGATCGAGCAAGGGCGGGCGACCGGGATTACCTATCGTCTTGGCGGCGAGAATAAAATCGCCCGGGCGCGCGGCGAAGTGTTGCTGGCGGCCGGTGCGATTGGCTCACCTGCGATCATGGAACGCTCTGGGATCGGCGAGGGTGCTCATCTCGCCAACCTCGGCATCGCACCAGTGCTTGACCAGCCGCGACTTGGTGCCAACCTGCAGGACCACTTGCAACTGCGCTGCGCCTGGCGCGTTTCCAATGCAGCGACGCTTAACCAGCGTGCCTCCAGCCTGTTGGGCAAAGCGCTGATAGG
>JAHRVR010000092.1 GCA_019090585.1 Sphingomonadaceae bacterium | reverse complement strand
CGAGATCTACACTCGACTAGTCGTCGGCAGCGTCAGATGTGTATAAGAGACAGCCCTTGCCCGGCGATGCATCCTTCCGGCGCTACGAGCGTCTGAGCCTGGGCGATGCGCGCGCCATGCTGATGGATGCGCCGCCGCCGCAGGAGGATGTTGGGCCGTTCCTGCGTGTCGCTCGCTGGCTTGATGCAAATGGAATTCGTGTGCCGGAGATACTGGCTGAGGATGAGGCGCGCGGCCTTATCCTGCTTGAGGATTTGGGCAAGGCACGGATGCGTGACTATCTGGACCAGTGGCCAGATGATGAGGTGGAGGTCTATCGCGCGGCGGTCGATACGCTGGTCAGGCTGCACCAGTTGCCGCCCGGACCCTTCCTTGATTACAGTATGAGCGAATATCAGCGCGAACTTGGCTTGTTTACTGAATGGTATTGCCCGGCTCAGGGCCTTCAGGTCGATGTTGAGGGGTACAAGGCGGCGTGGTTGCCGGTGCTGGGCAGCGTTCTTCCCCGCCAGCGGTCTGGCGTTACCGTGTTGCGCGATTATCATGCCGAGAACATCATGCTGATGGGTACTTTGCAGAAGCAGGGGCTGCTCGATTTCCAGGATGCGCTGGTCGGACACCCGGCCTATGATCTCGTTTCACTGCTGCAGGATGCGCGGCGGGACGTTTCGCAAGAGATAGAGGCGGTGATGTTCGATCATTACCGTGAGCAGGCGGGGGTTGATGGCGCGGAATTCCTGGCCGATTACGCCCGGCTTGGCGCGCAGCGCAATGCCAAGATCGTTGGCATTTTCGTGCGGCTGTGGCGCAGGGACGGCAAGCCGCGCTATCTTGAGATGATACCGCGCGTCTGGAAACTGCTGGAGCGTGATCTGTCACACCCGGCGCTGGCCCCGGTCGCGGATTGGTTTGATCGTAACATCCCTCGCACCCTGCGTGAGGCGAGCGGTGGAAGCTTTGACGCATGAGCGGTTTGGTCAGCGATACGGCAATGGTTCTTTCCGCCGGGCTGGGCAAGCGGATGCGGCCACTTACCACGTCGCGGCCAAAACCACTGGTGCAGGTGGCAGGCAAGGCGCTGATTGATCACAGCCTTGATCAGCTCGCGTCCGCCGGCATCGCCAAGGCCCTTGTCAACGTTCACTATCTTGCAGATGCGCTTGAGGCCCAT
Source organism: Sphingomonadaceae bacterium (assembly GCA_019090585.1). GTDB lineage: Bacteria > Pseudomonadota > Alphaproteobacteria > Sphingomonadales > Sphingomonadaceae > Novosphingobium. The sequence goes on along the minus strand of JAHRVR010000092.1, from coordinate 1,831 downwards.
CTTGCCAATCGCACCGCCGGGCCAGAAATTACCGTCTCGGACGAACGTGCTTTGTTGCTGGAAACTGGCGGCGGTATGGCCAAGGCTCTGCCAAGCCTGCCGGACCCGTTCTTTTGTCTCAACAGCGACAACATCTGGCTCGATGGTCCACGCGATGTCTTTGCAGAGCTGAGCAGTGCTTGGGATCCGCAGCGGATGGATGCGCTGCTCCTTGTGGTGCCCCATAGCAGGGCGCAAAATTACCGGGGCAGCGGTGATTTTCATCTCGACCCGGCAGGCAGGATCACGCGCCGCCGGAGCAGCCGTATCGCCCCGTTTATCTTTACCGGAATCCAGCTTGTTTCGCGCAGGTTGCTGCGCGATGCGCCTGAAGGCCCGTTTTCTACCAATGTGCTGTGGCAGCGGGCCATAGAGGAAGAGCGGCTTTACGGTATTTCGCATAATGGCTTGTGGTTTGAAGTCGGAGAGCCGGGCGCCATCGCTCCAACCGAGGCCCGGCTTTCGCATGGCTGAGGGGAAGGGTCCCCAAGTCTATTCCATCGCCGCACATCGCGGTTTTGCCGAGGCGCTGGCTGCGGGATTGCTCCCGCGATATCGCGACCCGGAGGTTGGCCTTGCTCGCCTGACGCTGCTGCTGCCCAGCCAGCGGACAGTGCGCACGGTGACAGAGGCTTTCATCCGCCTTGCAGGGGAGCAGGGAACAGGCGGTATGCTGTTGCCGCGCATGGTTGCCGTCGGCGATCTGGATCTGGACGAGGCATTGGGCCCACTGCTTGATCCGCTTGGCGCGGGCGAGGCTACCCTGCCTGCTGCCGACCCCATGCGCCGCTGGTTTTGCCTCGCTGAGTATCTTGCGCAGGTTGAGGGGCAGGATGCTCCCGCCGGAGCGGCGCTGTTGCGGCGGGCATTTGAGATTGGTCAGGCCATGGACCGGCTTCTGGTGGAAGGAATTACGCCGGACGACTTGCTGTCCGAGCATGTCGTGGGCATCGTTGGCGAGCTGGCCGGTCACTGGCGCGACAGCACAATGACTTTCCTCAAAGTGCAGGCGCACTGGCGCGGTGAGCTTTCCGCGCGCGGCGAGGTGGATGCGCCCGCTCGCCGCAACATGCTGTTCGACTATGCTGCCCGGAAATGGCGCAGCGAAGCACCTGAACACGCCATCGTGGCCGCTGGAGTAACCAGTGCATCGCCTGCGCTGGCACGGTTGCTGCGGGTCATTTCGGAATTGCCGCGCGGCGCCGTGATCCTGCCTGACCTCGACTTGTCGCTTGAGGATGATGTCTGGGAATCGCTTGGCTGTGCTGGTGTGGCGCCGCAGCCCGGTGCGCCGCCTTTTGGCCGCGCGGATGCGGTTACCCATCCGCAATATCACCTGAAGTTGCTGCTCAACCGCATGGGTATTGCGCGCGGCGAAATGCAGCAATGGCACCGCGCGGGCATGTCTCCTGCGCCGCCCGAGCGCAGCAAGGCGATTTCCAATCTGTTTTTGCCGCCGTCAGGATCGGCTGGCTGGGTCAACCTTCCTGCAAAGGCGCGCCGTCTTTCAGGCGTGAGGCTGATGGAATCCAACCATCCGGGCGAGGAAGCGCAGGCTATCGCGATCCTGATCCGCGAGGCGCTGGAAGTGCCAGAGAAACGTGTCGCACTGGTCACGCCGGATCGCGGCCTTGCCGCGCGGGTTGCCGCGCTCCTCAAGCGTTGGGAAATTGAGGCGGATGATACTGCCGGGCAACCCCTGCCGCAAACTCCGGCAGGCCGCGTGCTGTTGTTGCTGGCAGAACTGGTGGCCGAGGATTTCGCGCCAGTGCCGTTGATCGCCTTGCTGGTG
>JAHRVR010000091.1 GCA_019090585.1 Sphingomonadaceae bacterium | reverse complement strand
TGGGTGTGTAGCGGCTACTTTGAGCGAGATAGCAGCGAAGCACACGGCGATGACGGATGGTTTGATACGGGTGATGTCGCCACGATCGATGTGCACGGCTTTATGCAGATTACCGACCGAACCAAGGATGTGATCAAGTCGGGCGGTGAGTGGATCAGCTCGGTCGAGCTGGAAAATGCGGCGATGGGCCATCCAGGTGTGGCCGAGGCGGCGGCAATCGGCATTGCCCATCCGCGCTGGGATGAGCGTCCGATCCTGATCGTGGTGCGCAAGGCGGATAGCGATGTTTCGGAGCAGGAACTGACGTCATTCCTGTCGACAAAAGTTGCCAAATGGTGGCTGCCCGATGCCATCCTTTTTGTCGGTGAAATCCCGCACACCGGCACCGGAAAAATCAGCAAGAAAGACTTGCGCGCTCAATATGCGGATTACGCGCTTCCAGACTGAAGCGGAGCAATCTTCCGGCGCGCTGGAGGAGCTGGGCCAGTCCTGCGCGGGCCTCCAGTGCAGCGGTTTCAGTGTTATCGGGTATCCACTGGTCGCCCAGTGGTCTTTTCTTGCGGCAATGGCTTGCGCCAAATTTCGAAATCAGACTCTCAGACTTCTCTCAGCCGCGGCATCAGCTCCACGAAGTTGCAGGGGCGGTTTCGGCTGTCGAGCTGTTCGGCAAGGATGCCGTCCCAGCCGTCTTTTACGGCGCCGTTGGAGCCGGGCAGAGCAAAGATATAGGTTCCGCGCGCAACCACAGCCAGCGCGCGCGACTGCACCGTTGATGTGCCGATGGTGCGATAGCTGATCAGGCGGAAAATCTCACCAAAACCGGGGATTTCCTTGTCCTTCACGCGGTTGAGCGCTTCTGGCGTTACGTCTCTTCCGGTCAGTCCGGTGCCGCCGGTGGTGACGATGGCATCTATACCGGTATCGTCGATCCAGTTGTTGAGCCGGCTGACAATTCGATTGGCGTCATCTTTTTCCAGCGCCCGGCCAGCCAGCTTGTGCCCTGCATCCTTGATTCTGTCGGCCAGGATGTCACCGGATGTATCGTCGTTCGGTCCGCGTGTGTCGGAAACGGTCAGGACAGCGATATTGATCGCTTTGAATTGGCGTTCGGGATCAACGGCCACGTAAAATCACTCCATTGCTTGCCATGCGCCGCCCTTCTGATCCGGTCAGGCCGGGGAAAGCTGGCCACATGCCCTGTGCGAGCGCCAGGCGGCTTTCCGAAGGGCCACCGGCCTGCCGCTCATACATCCAGTAGTTACGTATCACGATATTCACATATCCGCGCGTTTCCCAATAGGGGATCGATTCCATCCACAGTAGTGGATCACCCTGATCGTGCACTTCGCTGTTCCAGCGCGTCACGGGGGTCAGCCCGGCATTATAAGCCGCCATGACTTTGGGCAGGAGCCCTTGGGTTCCGCGAGAATCGCCAAGCATCTGGAGATGATTCTGGCCAAAGGAGAGGTTGATGTCAGGCTTGTTGAGATCGCTGGCGGAGCCCGAAACGCCCAGGGACGGTGCGTGCTGGCGTGCGGTTGCGGGCATGATCTGCATCAACCCGCGCGCGCCGGCCCCGCTGACGACCGAGGTGCGGAATCGTGATTCCTGCAATGCATGGGCATAAATCAGCGCGGGATCGACGCTCCAGCCGCCAACGGGCGTCCACTTTGGCGTGGGAAAGCGCGTCGCGGGTTCGGGGCGGGCGCCATAGGGCGCGTTGTATGACATCCACAGCTGCGTCGAAGGCAAGCCAAGATCGCGAGCGAGCCGTGTCAGCGGCTTGAACTGTGAAGCATCGCCGATCCGCGCCTGATGGCGCAGCACTTCGTCAGCCCAGCCATCCTCGCCAATTTCGGCAAGGCTGACGGCGACGCGGACATTGTCCACATTGCGCAGGCGCTGCCAGTCGCGCCCGGTAAAATCGGCTTCGGAATGCTGTTCTGACAGTTTCATGCCAAGTTGTTCGGCGGCCAGCATACCATAAAGCGTTTCATTGCGGGCAGCAGCTCCGCGCAGTGCTTCGGCGGCCTGTTCAGGGCGGCGGCAACGCACCAGTGCACGCGACTGCCAGTAATATCCGGCGGCCAGAAGTTCAGGGTTTTGGGCAAGGCCAGCAGCCTTCAAAAAGGCAGCGCCTGCCCCATCGCAATCGCCCAGGCGCCATGCGGAAAGGCCGGCCGTCCACCACGCTTCTGCAACCCATGCCCCTGATCCTGCCGTGGCAAGTTGGGCGAGCTGGTAAGCCTGCGCATCCTGATTTTCGATGTAGTAGCTCCAGGCCACGCGCTGGCGCCATTCTGCTCGCGCGGGCGGGCTGAGCATGGCATCGACGCCATCGAGCAGTTGCTGTGCGCCCATCGGATCGTCGTTTCCAATGCGGTTGGTGATCTCGCGCGAGATGGTCGCGGGCATGGCGTGGTCGTTCACGCTGGCCGGCCGAACGCGTTTGGGCATGGTCGAGAGCCGCTGAAAACGTTGCTGCGCCGGCATTGAAGGGAGGGTCTGTGCCCCGCGTTTGATCGCCAGGCGTCCTATCCGTTCGGCGCCGGGCAGGTCAGTGCCTTGTCGCAGCCACGCGTCGAGGTCTCGAAGCGCGATTTTGGGCGATCCTGCCGCAAGAAAATATTCGCTTCTGGCATGTTGGTGCAAAAGCCCATTCTTGCGCTGATCGAACAGTTTCTGGACGCGAGCCCAGTCCTTGCGCTCGATCGCTTCGTGAAGTGTCTTGTAGTAATCACGTTCGTCGTGGCTGAGCAGCGAGGGAACTGCGGTGCGGGCCGCGCGGCCCCGGAAATAGTCCACTGCTGCACTGTTGGCATGGGCTGCGCTGGCGCCAAGCGCGAATCCGCTCAGCGCGCCAAGGGCAAGGGCGGCAAGTTTGAAGCGCGAAGTCATCGACACACCTGTCTCT
>JAHRVR010000090.1 GCA_019090585.1 Sphingomonadaceae bacterium | reverse complement strand
TGTCCTCGACGTTGTCAAAGTAGACATAGAACGTGGGCGGAGACGTTCCCGCCTCTTTGCTGATGGACGCCGCAGACAGGCTGAGCGGCGACACCATGTCGAGCAGCTTGCGGGCCGCCCGCATCAACGATCGCCGGGTTTCCTTGCCTTTCCGTCCGGTTGGCCCACTTTTCTTGACGTGGCGCTGCGCCTTGGACGGTTGCGGCTTGCCCATCGCGATTGCGGTTTTACTTTCGGGTTCGGGATCGGATTCCATAAGACCTCGACTGATGGATATGACGCTTCGCGAATGCGGTTGGAGCCGCATATCAAGTGTTGACCGTCTTGGCGAGTTTGGCTTTTAGTCGCGGGCGCCCTCAAGCAGTCCTTTCATATTGCTGTGAAATATCTTCTTGATGTCATCTTCTGAATAGGTCTCGAACTCCTTGAGGTAATCGAGCGGTTGGTCGAGGCCTTCGGGATGCGGATAATCGCTTCCGAACAGGATCCGGTCTGCTGACATATGCCGCGCAAGCTCTACCATGTCGTCTTCGAAAGAAGGAGCAACGAAAACGTGCTCGCGAAATGTTTCTCTTGGATGCCGTTTGAATGCTTTGGGCATCTGGCCATAAGTTCTGTCAAAACGCTCCAGCAGCGGCCTGACCCATGGCGCGCCATTCTCTACGCTCGCCACGCGCAGATTGGGATGCCTGTCAAACACGCCATGGCAGATAAGCGCGGAAATCGTATCGACGATCGGACGCGTCAGCCAATCGAGCATTTCGGTAAACGGATCGCGTTCGAAGGGAAGGAATTCATTGCGAGCGCCTGCGGTCCACCACTGGTAGACTTCCGAATATCCTGAATCCGAGGCATGCAGGCAAACAAAGATATTGGCTTCAGCACAGCGCGCCCAGAATGGGTCGAATTCCGCGGTGCCGGGCGAACGCCCACCGCGCACACCGGGTACGGGACCAGGACGAATTCCGACACAGCGAGCCCCAGCTTTCAAGGCGGTCTCGAGCTGTTCCATGGCCTCGTCCAACTCGCCAAGGCTAACCATCGGAACGCCGAACAAGCGCTCGTCGCGGGCATAGCCCCATTCCTCCTCGAACCAGGTATTGTAGGACTTGAGCAGCGCCGAAATCACCTCGGGCTTATTCATGAATCTCTGCTCGATGACCGAAACCAGGGTTGGGAAAATGAGTGTCGCATGAACGCCCTGCTTGTCGAGCGTATCGATTCGGCCTTCGCCGACGCGCCATTCCTGAGGCGGACGGACCGGGTCGCCGGCCAATTGCCGCATGGAAAGACCTTCGGTATTCTCCGCGCGGTACCATTTCTCATGGACACCGGGGCCAGCAACGACCGCAAACGTTGGGTTCGGGATATATTCGGAGAGCTGCCCATTTATGACCAGCTTGGTTCGCCCTTTCACTTCGGTGAAGTAGAACTCGTTTTCAAATGCCTTGGGGAGATGCCGCAGGAATGCTTCGGGCGGTTCATAGAGGTGATTGTCTATGTCATAAACATCGTAAGATAGTTTGGTCATGGCGAACCCTCTCAAAAATTGATGCCCAAACGCGGCGAATTGGTGCCGGTTCAAGGAGTGCTCTGTTTGCAAGCCGCTAGCTTATGCTAACGTTGATTAGGACGTGAATTAGAACTGGTGCTTAGTCTCAAAATTGATAATGTGTCAATTCTTGTTTTCGTGTCTGAGATTCGACCTGTTGCCATCGGTCGGCCTGCCACCGCGATTGAACCGAGAGGATAGATTTTGAGTTCCCAACGCAATGATGAGCCTGCGATTGATTTTGATGAGCTGGGCCGGAAGTACGAGGAAGAGCGGCAGAAGCGCCTTCGCTCGGATGCGCTTGGGCAGTACCAGTCGCTAAGCGGAAAGTTTGCCGACTTTGGAGTGGATCCCAATGCCGGCGAGGCGCCGGGACGCGACCGGGTGGTTCGCGATGCCGATGTCCTGATTATCGGCGGAGGCTATGGCGGGCTCTTGTCTGGTGCGCATTTGCGCCAGAATGGCGTTGAAGACATCGTGATAGTCGACAAGGCCGCGGATTTCGGCGGGACCTGGTACTGGAATCGCTATCCCGGCATTCGCTGCGACGTTGAATCCTATGTCTATATTCCGTTGCTGGAACAAACCGGTTTCATCCCGAGCGAGAAATACGCCAAAGGCGCGGAAATCTACGATCAGTGCCAGCGCATCGGCGAGCGTTTCGAGCTTTATCGCGATGCCTTGTTCCAGACCGAAGTGGAGAGCTTTAGCTGGAGCGAGGAGCGCCAGCGCTGGATTGTCAGGACCACGCGTGATGATGAAATCGCAGCGCGCTTCGTCATTTCGTGCACGGGCCACTACAGCAAGCCGAAATTGCCCGGGATTGCCGGTATAGAGAGTTTCGAGGGCCACAGCTTCCACACCAGCCGCTGGGATTACAGCTATACAGGCGGCAATGCCGACGGGAATCTGACTGGCCTGAAGGGCAAGAAAGTGGGTGTCATCGGCACCGGATCGACCGGGATCCAATGCGTTCCCCCGCTTGCCGATTGGGCAGAGCAGCTCACTCTCTTCCAGCGCACCCCGATTTCTATCGACACCCGTGGCAACCGGCCGACCGATATGGACTGGGCGCGATCGCAAGAGCCGGGATGGCAGAAAGAGCGGATAGAGAATTTCACGTACTGGACATCGGGCATTCAGCACGGCGAAAACCTGGTGTCGGACAGCTGGACCAACTTGTTGAGTGAGCCGTCGTCCGTGGCCGGGGGCGTGGTTGAAGAAGTTGATCCGATGGAAATGCAGCGCGCGGAAATCGCCAAGATGGAGAGCGTGCGCAGGCGGGTCGAAGAGGTTGTAGAGGATGAGGCAACCGCCGAGGCGCTCAAGCCCTATTACCACTATTTCTGCAAGCGTCCGGGCTTCAGCGACAATTACCTGCAGACCTTCAACCGCCCCAATGTCACCTTGGTCGATACGGATGGTAAGGGTGTCGAGCGGATCACGCCAAAGGGTGTGGTCGTCTCGGGCAAGGAATATGAGCTTGATTGCCTGGTCTATGCGACCGGCTTCGATTTCATGACCAGCTATACCAAGGAAACGGGTTTAACCATCACCGGCCGCGGCGGGATCTCGCTTGACGATCATTGGTCGCACGGCGCGCGCACGCTCTGGGGGATGCAGACACGCGGCTTTCCCAATTTCTTCCTGATGAGCCTGGTTCAGTCCGGTGTTTCCATCAATTACAATCATATCGCCGAAGCACAGACGGCATATATCGCCGCGGTCATCGCGCATTGTATCGACAAGGGCATCGGCAATGTCGAGCCGACCAAAGATGCTGAGGACAGCTGGGTAGACAGGATCGTGGAGCTAAGCGGTCCGCGCCAGGCCTTTCTTGAGGCCTGCACACCGGGATACTTCAACTATGAAGGCGAGTACCGCGAGGAATATGCGCTGAACACGTCGTTCGGCGGCGGCCCGCACGAGTATCTCGCACTCCTCGAAAAGGCGATAAAAGGCGCCTTCGCGGATAATCTCGAGTTTACGGAAAGGGCCGAAAGCTGATGAGAACTTTTTGGCGCGGGTTCGCCTTCCCCATCCTGACCGTCGGCATTGCAATGCTGACGAGCTCTTGCGACGTTCTGAGCGATGACGCGAAGTCGTCGGACAAGGCAGCCGAGGCGCGCTATCTCGATGGAAACGACGGCAAGGACTGGCCCGGGCCGGGGCGGACCTATGGCGAACAGCACTACAGTCCGCTCACCAAGCTCGACGCTGAGAATGTCTCAAGGCTGGGCCTCGCCTGGTCGTTAGATCTGCCCCCGGGCTATAGTGTCACGCAGCCTGTCGCGGTCGATGGGAAACTCTATTTTACTTCGGGTCTCGGAACCGTGAATGCCGTCGATGTCCGCACCGGCGAACGCATGTGGACTTATGATGCCGAAGTCTGGAAAGGCGAACAGGCCAAGGTGCGCACCGCCTGGGGCAGCCGCGGCGTTGCTTGGTGGAGTGGGAATGTCTTTATCGGAACGCTCGATGGTCGGCTGATTGCCGTCGATGCCCGAACAGGTAAGGAAAACTGGTCGGTACAGACCACCGAGAAGGGCGATGGCCGCTTTATCACCGGTGCACCGCGCGCGTTCGACGGAAAGGTCATTATTGGTCATGGAGGAGCCGACTCGGCTCCGGTGCGTGCTTATGTGACGGCCTACGATGCCGCGACCGGCAAGCAACTCTGGCGCTTTTTCCTCGTCCCAGGCAACCCGGCTGACGGATTTGAGGACGCTGCCATGGAGATGGCGGCAAAGACATGGCACGGTGAATGGTGGAAGTATGGCGGTGGCGGCACTGCCTGGAACGCGATGAGCTACGATCCGGAGACCAGAACGGTTTTTCTGGGAACCGGCAATGGCGCGCCATGGAATCACAAGGTTCGCAGTCAGGGTAAGGGCGACAACCTGTTCCTGAGTTCGATCGTGGCGCTCGATGCCGATACCGGCGCTTACAAGTGGCACTACCAGACCAACCCTGCAGAGAGCTGGGATTATAATGCGGCGATGGATATGGAGTTCGCCGATCTTGAGATAGACGGCAAGCTTCGCAAGGTCTTGCTGACAGCGCCAAAGAACGGCTTTTTCTACATCATTGACCGGACGACCGGCGAGCTTATTTCCGCTGAGCCTTATGCGCGGGTGACATGGGCGAAAGGAATTGATCTAAAGACCGGCCGGCCCATCGATGTGGAAAATAACCGCTATGAGGACGGCAAGTTCTTCATGGCTCCAAGTTCGGTCGGTGCGCATAGCTGGCTGCCGATGGCCTATAGCCCTGACGCTGGTCTGGTATACATTCCCATGATCGAAATGGGTGCCTGGATGTATGATGCATTCTCTTCCCCGGAAGACTGGAAGCGCCCTGATTTTCATGGGCTTGACGGTGCAACCGCTGTTGAACTGACGCCCAGTGAGGGCACAGCCGCGCTGATCGCCTGGGACCCGCTTGCGCAGAAGGAGGTTTGGCGCAAACCAGCGCCGACCAATGTGAGCGGCGGTGTGATGGCGACGGCAGGTGATCTTGTTTTTCAGGGAAGCGTGGCCAATCGTTTCAACGCCTATCATGCCAAGACCGGCAAGGTCCTGTGGTCGTTTGATACAAAGGCACCGACGATCGCGCCGCCGATCAGTTATGAAGTCGATGGACGGCAATATGTGACAGTCCTGACAGGGGCAGGGGGAAGCCTTGTCCTCCAGGGCGAAAGTTATAGTAAATCTCCGATTGGCTACCGCGAACAGGCCCGGCGGGTTCTGACTTTCGTTCTGGATGGGAAGGACACACTGGCCGAAACGACACCATACAAATTCGAAGCGGTGGTGGACAAAGCCTATGTGAAGAAGTCGGACGCCGAACAGCGTGGGTTTGTGGTCTATTCCCGGACTTGCATCATGTGCCATGGCAGAGATGGAAATGCGTCGGGAGGCTCCGCGCCGGACCTGCGGGCCTCTGCGACGATTCTGGACCGTGAAGCATTTCACTCGATTGTGAAGGGCGGCGCCTTGCAGCAGCAAGGGATGCCGCGTTTCGATGATCTGACCGCTGCGATGACCGAGGACATCCGCGCCTATCTGCGAATGATTGCCCACGAAGCCGCAACCAAGCCGGAGGCACGCTGAGCAGCTTGCCGTGGCGGACTTGGCGCTGGCTCTGCCAAGTCTGCCTGCTTCGTGGTTTGTCAGGCACCCACGATGAGCGGCAATTTCTGGATGGCCAGTGTGAGCCCGGCCCGACATTCGACTTTGCCGTCGGGATCGGGACGGAAATGCGGGATGCGTCTGGTCCACTCTTCCCAGAAGATATTGAGCTCCAGCCGCGCGAGGTTCAGGCCGATGCAGCGATGCGGGCCAACGTTGAAGCCGACATGGGTCTTGTTCTTGCGGTCGGGATCGAAGCGCCAGGGATCGGGAAAGACCTTGGGGTCGAGATTGGCCGCAGGGATCATCAGCATCACGCGCTCGCCCTTGCGGATATGCGCTCCGCCAAATTCGACATCTCTTGTCGCGGTGCGGGCCGGCATGGGCACACCGAACCGGCGAAGAATTTCTTCGACAGCCTTGCTCACAAGTCCCGGATCTTCATGCAGGCGAACCTGCAATGCAGGATCCCGTGAAACGTAGTTCATGCCGAAAGCAAGGGCGTTGGCTACGGTATCGAGCCCGGCTGCGAACAGCAGCAGGCAATAGGCCTGCATTTCATCGTATGTCACCGGCCTGCCATCGATGGTAACTGTCAGCAGGCGGCTGATCAGATCGTCGCGCGGCGCTGCCTGACGTTCGCGGATCAGCTCGCCCATCAATCCCGCGATGTTCGCGTAAGCTGAAAGGCGCCTCGTGTCATCGCTGGACAGCATGTCATAGATCCAGCAGCGGAATTCATGAAGCCGGCCCAGCGGCATTCCCATGATGCGCATGAATATGATGATCGGAAGCGGCTCAGCGATCGCATCGACGAAGTCGCATTTGCCCTGTTCGCGCACTTCCTCGATCAGTTCGATGGCAAATGCGCGAATGTCGCTTTCCATTGCCAGCACCCGGCTAGGCGTGAATTCCTTCAGAAGCGGCGCGCGAAACAGCCCATGATCGGGCGGATCGAGAAACAGCGGTATAAGCTTCGGCTCTTCCGGCACTGGCGGAATGGTCATGGCGGTGCTGGAGAACAGATCGGTCCGCCGGGCTGCGTTGCGGAGTAAGTCACAATCGTTGATGAACCAGTGTCCGCCATTGTGCGGAGTCCAAAAAACACCGCGGCCGTGATCCTCGGCAATACGAAAAAGGCCTTCGTGCAGGTCGCCGGTTTCCGAGTAGATCTGGCCTTGGTATAAATCGTAATCAACGACCCGGTCGGCGGGAATGTGGCTCGGTATGGGAGCGTCAGTAATCGGGGTCTGGGTTGCCATGTAAATCTCCAGCGTCAGTTCAGTCTTCAGCGAACGCCAATTGCCTGCCCAGCGCGTAATCGCCGGCGATGGTGGTGCGGCGCATTTTCCGCTGCTCACCGGGCGGGACACCGCAGGCGCAATGAAGCATCCGCCAGTTGTCCCAAAGCACCATGTCGTCCTCTTGCCACTCATGGTAATAGGCCAGTTCCGGCCTGATCATCAGATCGATCACTTGGCGGAGCAGCTCGTCGCCTTCTTCGCCTTCCATGCCTTCAATGGAAACCGCGTGCCACGGTGAGATGTTGAGCACTTTTCTCCCGGTTCCCTTTTGGCTGTAAACCATCGGGTGCGTGACCGGGTTTTTCACCGCTGGGTGTTCGAGCGCGAGAGAGATTTTGCTCGATAGGCTGATGCATTTGTCGGGTATTTCTCCGAACTTGGCCTGCGTAGCGTCGGCCAGGTAGCGATAGATAATCCTGCGCCCTTCAATCCGCTGTTTCAAGTCGTCGGGCAGGGCGTCATAAGCGGCAATACCGTCAATGAAACCGGTCTCGCCGCCCCGATTGGGCAGAACGGCACCGCGCAGGATGCCGCCATGATTGATCCGGTCCATGTAAGCGAGGTCGAAGTGCCAGGGCAGGTAACCACCGCGCAGTTCGCCGTCGATCTCGTATAGGTCCCCGTCCTCCTCCACATACTCAATTTCGGCGATGACAAAGTGCTCGCGGGGACGGTCAATACCGACAAGCAAGGGATGGATCTCCGGTTTGCCATAGATTTCCGATAGACTGATTTGCGTATCGAGGTCAGCCAGTCCCTTGAAGACGATGACGCCCTTGTCGATCCAAAGGTCATACAGTTGCTTGCGAGTGTCCGCATCATTGATCGCTGCCGGGGTCAGGCCGGTGACGATGGCGCCGAATGCATCGGTGCCGTGCAAGGGATCGATCTTGAAATCCATGGCTCATCCTCTCCTTCGAATCTTGGTCAAGCGGCCTCTGCTTCGGCAAAAAAGCACGGACACTTTCACTCATGCGCAACTTTGGACCCAAGCACGCCCTTCGTATTGACATCGCGCGACTCTGGCAGTTTTCCTTGCAGGATCGAACAGTCGCAGCGCGCGATCGACATGATCCACATCGATCATTGCCTGACCCGGCTGGTCTGGCAGGGCGTCAGTCAGACCCGCCATTTCGGCGTGACCGGATCGAAGGGCGGTTAATAGGTGAGGGTCTGCCATGCTGACAGTGTAGCGAAGGCCAACTCGTCCGGGGACTGACCTTGCCTGCTGCTTTTGCTACCCAATGCCTTGCTTCAATGTGCAGACAATTGACCTGGTGGCGGCGTGTTCAGGCCGATTCCAGCTGTTCCGACCATTCGGTCTGCCGACCGAAACCATAGTCGCCCTCGATTGTGGTTCTTTGCATGTGGCGTGACTGATTAGCCGGGACCCCACAGGCGCAATGGACGATCCGCCAATTGTCCCAGAGGACCATATCTCCCTCTTCCCATTGGTGAAAATAGGCATTTGATTTATCGATCATGACATCGGCAACCTGGCTCAGTATCCGGTCTGAATTTTGCCGGTCCATGCCCTCAATGCCGAGGGAGAACCATGGCGAGAAGTTGAGCACCTTTCTTCCGGTTTCGGCCTGTGTGAAGACGAGCGGGTGGGAGACAGCCGGAAACTTGTCGATCTGACCCATGATCTCCGTTGAGCCGACATTCATGCGATCGAGAACGATGCCCGGCTCGTTCCCGTGACGAAGTCCGGCGATATCACCGTTGAACCGGTAGACGACATAGAGATCGTCGATTTCCTGCCTGAGCTCTTCGGGCAGCCGTGTGTAGGCTTCCAGTCCGTCGATGAAGCCGGTCTGGCCGCCATCTGCGGGCAATGTCTTCGCTCGCAGAATTCCGCCGTGATTGATCCGCTCGACATAGACCAGGTCAAAATGCCAGGGCATCCATGCACCCAGGGGCGGACCATCGCCGATCCTGACGATGTCGCCCCGGTCCGGATTGTAGGTTATGTCGGCAAGTTCCTGGATATTGCCTTGTGCCGTAACGCTCTTGAACGGGTGGACCGCCGGATTTCCAAATACCCTGCTGAGTTCGATCTGGGTATCGGGATCGTCGGGCAATCCGCGAAACACAATCACGCCCCGGTCGATCCAAAGGTCGATAAGCTCTTGCCTGGTCTCGGTATCGGAGATCATCGCCGGGTCCAAGTCGGTCACGAGGGCGCCGAAACCCAGTTGGTCGCTTAAAGGTGATTTGCTGAAACTCATCTTCGCTCGCTCCTGGATTTCTTGCGGTCGCCACGCCGTAGAAAGCCGGTGTCCCGTTTTCCGGCTGGACGTTTGAGAGCGACCGACTCAAACCTGCAGACCATCTCATCCACTAAATTTGAATATTCGTCAATTTTTTGACTTTGTTCCGAAAAGCGCAATGCATGGCCGTGATTCAGGCGCCCGAATCTGCGCCATGTCTGGAATTTCTGCCTGACTTTTCTACAGTTGGCCGGCCCGCTCTACATGATCTGTGCGGCGATGGTCGTCACGCTTGGTGCAACCCCGGACTTCGAGGTGCGGGAATCCGTTGCGGACCGAGACGAATCTGGTGTCTCGAAGTGGGCATGACCACGCAGATGCTGTCACGCTGGGTCAAGCGCGAGGGTCAGGGCGGTGGTAATGGCACAATGCTGCCTGAACAGCTCGTGATGGCTCTCGCTGCCCAATGGCGAAGTGCGGAGCCAGTTCCAACGCTGACTGCCAAAAAACCAGCAGCGCGAAACGCGATCCTGCGCTGCCGAAAAGGACAGAGATTATGGCGACGGTTACTCCTCTCAAGTCGAAGACGCCCAGTGCCCGCGAAATGTTGCAAGGCATCAAGATCATCGATGTCGATACGCACATCAGCGAATGGCATGACCTTTGGACATCCCGCGCACCCGAAAAGCTGAAAAACCTCGTGCCGCGTGTCGTCGAGACAGATGGCAGGAAGCATTGGGTTATCGGTGAAGATCAGTTCCTGTTCGATGCTTGTGCCAGCTGTGCCGTCTTGCCCGACGGCAGCAAGGATACCGGCGTGGGTTTCTTTGACCGGGATATTGGCCAGGTCCACCGCGCGGCATATGATGTGAAGGAACGCGTCAAATTAATGGATGAGCAAGGCATATATGCGCAGATTGCCTATCCCAACATTCTTGGCTTTGGCGGGCACCGCGGCATGGATGTCGATGCTTCGTTGCGGACTGCCAGTATTCAGATATTCAACGATGCGATGATCGAGATGCAGGAGGAATCCGGACGGCGGATCTTTCCGATGGCGCTGTTGCCATGGTGGGACATTGAGGAATCGCTCAAGGAAACCGAGCGGTGCATGAAGGCCGGCCTCAAGGGCATCAACATAAATTCGGACCCGCATTCCCACGGCATTCCATCGCTGGCAGAGGATCATTGGGCGCCTTTGTGGGACATGTGTCAGTCGAACGGGCTGCCGGTCAATTTCCACATCGGCGCATCGGATATTTCGGCTTCATGGTATTTCAACGCTGCCTGGCCGGAGATGTCGGCTGAGCAGAAAGTCACGCTAGGTGGGCTGATGCTGTTTGCCGGAAACCAGCGAGTGATGGCGAGCATTCTTGTCTCGAGGTTCCTCGAAAATTACCCAAGCCTGAAGATCGTGTCGGTAGAAAGCGGCGCGGGATGGATCCCGTTCCTGCTTGAAGGACTAGAATATATGAGCAGAGAAGGCGGGGTGGAATACGGCACACCGCCGAGCGAAATCTTCAGCCGCCAGATTTATGCCTGCACGTTCTTCGAACGGCGACATTTCGTCGATACATTGCGCAAGGTGGGCGCCGACAATATCATGTTCGAGACCGACTACCCGCACCCGGCCTGCCTCTATCCTGACAGTTTTGAATATATGGCCGATGCGATTGCCGAAATGACCGAAGAAGAACGCTTCAAGGTCTTCAGCGGAAACGCAGCCAGGGTCTATAATATCGATATCGACTGACCGCTCATCGCACAGCTTATGGGCATGGGCGTCTGGGAAGAGCAGGCCCCTGTTTGCCCAATCATGGGGTGTGTTGGCGATGGCTTCCGGCTCAAAATTAAGGCGAGAAGTCGCTTCTAGGCGATCATGTGGTTTTCCGCGCCGGGCTGCCTTTCCCGTAGAACGCCGGAGCCGATCTGAGTCGACAGAATGGTTTGCCGCAATTGACGCGGCGGCACTCCAAACCAGCGGCGGCATGATCGGGATAGTACCGCAAGTTCGGAATATCCCAACCGTCCGGCAATGTCCGTCAATGAAAGG
>JAHRVR010000089.1 GCA_019090585.1 Sphingomonadaceae bacterium | reverse complement strand
CGCGGCACGTCTCGGGCTTCGGGACTGCGAACAGGGTCGCTATTCCGAGGCCATGGCTGGTTGCTGCGCCCGTCACCAGTGCGACTTTGCCATTCAGTCCAAAATCCATCGTGCCTCTCTCTGGCTTGCATCCGCTTTTTCTGGAGAAAGCTGGCGAACTTGCCAAACCCGCAAACATGCCTAATCTCGCCGCCGGAAGATCAACGGAGGAGGGAATTTTGATGCGGAGATTGTCTGCCGAACTTTTCGGTACGTTCTGGCTGGTGTTCGGTGGCTGCGGCTCGGCAGTGCTGGCCGCTGGATTTCCGGAACTGGGGATCGGCTTTGCGGGTGTTTCGCTGGCATTCGGGCTTACGGTCGTGACAATGGCCTATGCGGTTGGCGGCATATCTGGCGGCCACTTCAATCCGGCGGTCTCGCTCGGGCTTGCCTTGGCGGGGAAGTTCTCATGGAAGGAACTGGCGCCATACTGGGCCGCGCAAGTTGTGGGCGCGATTGTCGCGGGCGCAGCACTGCTGTGCATCGCATCCGGGCAGCCCGGTTTTGAAGCGGGCGGCTTTGCCTCCAACGGCTTTGGCGATCTGTCGCCCGGCGGCTATTCGATGCAGGCAGCCTTGCTGATAGAGGTGATCCTGACTGCTGGTTTCCTGATTGTGATCCTGGGGGCAACATCAAAATCCGCGCCAGCAGGTTTCGCGCCTTTGGCCATCGGTCTGGCGTTGACGCTGATCCATCTGATCTCGATTCCGGTAACAAACACCTCGGTAAACCCGGCGCGTTCGACGGGCGTTGCTCTGTTTGCAGAGACGGGCGCGATGGGCCAGTTGTGGCTGTTTTGGGTGGCGCCGCTGATCGGAGCAGCCGTGGGTGCGTGGGTCTGGAAATACCTGCTCATGCCCGGTGAAAGTACCGCTGGAGACGCAGCCTAGCTATGGCGATGGGCAGGCGGGCCGATGCGTCCGCCTGCCCCGCAAGCAACGAATGTTAGGTTCCTGAGGCCAACTATGCTATGCTATTGTCGCTGACGTCGAAATTTGCGACGGACTTCGGCTTTTGACTACCGCATTGGGCCTTGGCCTCGCGCGCAAAGCAGACGACGACTTCCTTTCATGTGACGACCTGACGCAACACCTTTCCGCATTTCGCGGGTGGGCAATTATCGGGTTCGTCCCTTGCCGCGTTTCGCGCAATGGCAGAGCCCGGTTGTTTCTGAAAGGAACACCACATGGCCAAGACAGGCACTGTAAAATTCTTCAATACTGACCGAGGCTATGGCTTCATCCAGCCCGACGACGGCTCCAAGGATAGCTTCGTTCATATCTCTGCCGTCCAGTCTTCTGGCATGCAGTCGCTCGATCGTGAGCAGCGCGTCAATTACGACGTCGAAATCGGCCGTGACGGCAAGGAAAGCGCGGTGAACCTCTCAGCCGCCGATTGATCGGATTTCTGGGCGCGGCATTTCCGATTAAGGAATGCCGCGCCTGTCTCCACTCAGTCCTGTTTCAGTCGCCCATTTTGCCGGAGAAGCCCATGGCACAAACATTCGAATTCTATGACGAACGCGCGAAGGAAGCAGCAGCGGAGGCCACGGCGGCGACTCTGGAAAACGTGCGCGAGCGTGCTCTGCGTTCTGAAAAGGCGTGGCGATCCATGGCTGACCAGGCGCGCAAAGTCGCGCATGATCGCCAGCAGGCCGAAGCCGAACGTGCGGCACGGCGCGAGATTGAAGCGGCAGCAGCCACACTGGCAGAGGCTGAAGCTACACCGGCGGAATGAATCCTCGGACGGCTACGCCCCGTCTGCCCTGTGGCCGAACCTGAAGGCCTCACTTACCTGCCACCCCGGCGCATCGCCGAGTTAATCGCCTCGCACGAGGTTTCATATGTTGAAGTGCTGGATCACTGCCCCGCACGGATCGCAGGACGGCGAGCCGTTCCCGTTGCGTCTGGCGCAGGCGATGCTGGAAATTGCAGCTTTGAGGCGTGGATCACTATGTAGTAGCGGGACGGCGGCATGAAACGCTTCGGTGCCGCTCCTGCTTATGTCGCCCTCGTCCTCGTGGCCGCCTGCCAGCCGGGTGGCCGGGCAGAAGTGCCGGGAGACACGTCCGACCGGCAACCTTTTGCGGAGATTTCGTCCGGCGAGGTGCTCCACTTTACCGGGACCGAGCCGTTCTGGGGCGGGGAGACGCGGGGCGATCACCTAACGTATTCGACGCCGGAGAATATTGACGGCGCCAGGATCGCGGTCGTGCGGTTTGCCGGACGCGGCGGACTTTCGCTGGGCGGGAAACTGGACGGTGCCAGCTTTGACATGATGGTTACGCCAGGTGAGTGCTCTGATGGTATGTCCGACCGGACTTATCCTTTCGTGGTGACGCTCAAGATCGGGAAAGAGACGAAACAGGGTTGCGGCTGGACGCAAAGCAATGGGTATTCTGAAGTCATAAGCAACTGAATTTACATAATTCCTATAGCGAGAATTGTAGTAACATCGAAGCCGGTGGTTGAACATCCGTGGCGATGGCTGAGGAAACCCAGCCTTTGCCGCGGCGCTCGAAAATGCTGCGAAGCAGGCCGTTCAGCCGCTGTGCAGCCGGGGCAGCTCAAAGTGCGGCACTGGAACAAGGAGAGCGACCGATGAGCCTGAAAATCGCTTCGAATTTTGCCATCGCGGCTTCGGCAACGTTGATCGCGGGCTGTGCAGCCTATGATAGTCCGCCCGAGCAGACAGCCTCTGTTGATGCGAAGCGCGACTGTTTCTTCCTCGCGCAAGTCAACGGTTTCAATTCGGCAGGAAAGGACACGATTCATGTCAATGTCGGACCCGGCCGGACCTATGAATTCAAGACGTTCGGTTCATGCCCTGATCTCGGTTTTTCAGACTCGATCGCCTTTGACAAGAAGGGCCCCGGCACCATCTGCCGCGGGATGGACGTGGACTTGATTGTGCCGAGTTCGATTGGGCCGCGGCGCTGTCCGGTCAGCATGATCCGCAGGCTGCCGACGCAAGCCGACGGGGAATAATCCCGTTAGCCCGGCTGCCAGCCATCG
>JAHRVR010000088.1 GCA_019090585.1 Sphingomonadaceae bacterium | reverse complement strand
CGTCGGCAGCGTCAGATGTGTATAAGAGACAGGAATCGGGCCTTCCGGTCATCCCGTTGATTGTGAGTAGTGGGGCACAAACTCATAATTTTAAGGTAGAAATTGCCAGATCAAGGTATCAGCAGGCCAAGGGAATGATGTTCCGCACCACCATGGGCGAGAGTGAAGGTATGCTGTTTCCCTTTGACCCGCCGCGTGAAGCCAGCTTCTGGATGAAGAACACCGTCATCGCGCTCGACATCATTTTTATCGGGGCGGACGGGCGCATCCTGAATATCGCGGCCAATGCCGTGCCTTATAGTGAGACTCCCCGCAAATCTCAGGGCGAGGCCGCTGCTGTGCTGGAGCTGGTCGGCGGCCGTGCAGCGCAGCTTGGCATCGAAGCGGGCGACACAATTGCGTGGTAGCCGTGCGGGCCTGGGTGCCGCTTCATTGGGCTGGTGACTTGCGCCGGTGCCGGGGTGAGGCTAACGCGCGAAGCCATGAGACTGCTGTCGAAAATATTCACGTGGTGGGATGGTGCAACCATCGGAACCCTTCTGTTCAGCGCGATGAATGGCGAACATGTGGGCACAGACGCGCAGGGCAACCGCTATTTCCGTTCAAAGAAAAAGAAGACGCTGGACGGCCGGGAGCGGCGCTGGGTCATCTATGACGGGCCCAACGATGCCAGCCGCGTGCCCGCTGAATGGCATGGCTGGCTGCACGGCAGCTTTGATGGTGTGCCGGAAAGCAACCTGCCTCCGCCGCGGATCTGGGAAACGGAATATTCACCCAATGCGACCGGGACGGCCGGTGCCTATCGCCCGCAAGGCGCTTTGGAACAAGGCGGTGAGCGCGCCCGCGCGACCGGCGATTATGAAGCCTGGTCCCCGGATAGCTGAGCCTCAGGCGGTGAAACGGGCAATTGCCCTTTTGGCCTGCGCGCTGCTGGCCGGTTGCGGCGATGAACCGGCCGGGCAGCCAGATGCGAACGCAGATGGCACTCCCAAGCTTGCGTCCGCTGCCCCGATCGTTTCGCCCGTTGACGGTAAGGTTACGCCCAACAAAGAGCGAATCGCGACGCTGGGTCTGCTTAACAAGCGAAATAATCTGACGCAGGACCTTGTCCTGAAGGTTGGCGAATCCCGAAGGGCAGGCAATGTCATTGTCCGCCTTGAGAGTTGCGAGCGCACCGCGCCGTGGGAAAGACCCCAGGAAACTGGCGCTTTCGTCCAGGTTTTTGTTGAAGAACGTCCGGCACCGCGCGCCAATCTGAAATGGGGCACGGTATTTTCCGGGTGGCTGTTTGCGAATTCACCAGCCCTGAATGTGGTCGAACACCCGGTTTATGACGTTTGGGTCAAGGACTGCGCGATGAGCTTTCCGGGCGACGAGGCAAAGCCGGCAGCATCAGCTGCATCGTAGAGCGCTGCAAAGGCGCTGGGTAGCGGCACTGGTGCCTCGCCGGGAGAACCGGGGCGCTGAGCCTCTTGCAATAGTGACAAGTAGTCGGCTTGGCTGATCTCGATGGCGCCGAGCGCCTGGAGATGCGCTGTCATGAACTGACAGTCGAGCAATTCTGCACCGGCCCGGCGCAGGGCTGCCACCAGCCAAGCCAGCGCTACTTTCGAGGCATCCCGGCTGCGGAAAAACATGCTCTCCCCGCAGAAGACGCGGTCAAACCCCACACCGTATAGACCGCCCACCAGCTCTTTGGATTCGTCGTCATTTGTCTGCCAGCATTCGATTGAGTGGGCCTGACCCAGTCTGTGAAGTTGCTCGTAACTGGCCTGAATGCGGTGGCTGATCCAGCTGCCAGCCTCATCATCCGGGCGTGGTTCCGCGCATTCCTCCATGACTTGTGAGAATGCACGGTTGCAAGTTACTTCGAAGCGGCCGCGCCGCAGCGTTCGCGCGAGCGATTGCGACAAGTGAAAGCCATCGAGCGGCAGAATCGCGCGCATCTTTGGCTCGACCCAGAAGATTTCGGGATCGTCTCTGGCATCGGCCATGGGGAAAATCCCGGTGCGGTAAGCGAGCGTCAGGACTTGTGGGTCGATGATCGAAGGTGAAAATGGTGCGTGCATCACACTCACTGTAGCAAATTTATCTTTGCTCGAATATGAAACCTGACTTCGCCTTGAATTCCCCTTCGCCAGCCTATAGAGGCACGGCGCCCGCAGGAGTGTAGCTCAGTTGGTAGAGCATCGGTCTCCAAAACCGAGGGCCCACGGTTCGAGTCCGTGCACTCCTGCCAGTTTTTCCCAAGACAATGCTGCCAATGGCAAGCTTTGGCTCTGGGCTGGAATCGCGCTGGCGCTGGCGTCCTGCCTGCCGTTCCTTATCGCTGCCTATCCCCAGCTGACTGACTATCCCTCGCATCTGGCGCGCTATTACGTGATGCTGGAGGGCGGGGATAACCCGGTGCTTGACCGCTATTACAGTTTCCATTGGGCCTTGACCGGAAATCTTGGCGCGGACTTGCTGATGGTGCCGCTGGGGCATCTTGTGGGGGTGGAACCGGCAGCGCGGCTTATTGGCTTACTGCTGCCTCCGCTCACCGGGCTTGGCATTGTCGCGGTTGAGTGGACCTTGCGAAAGCGCGTGGGAATCGGTTCTGTGCTGGCTTTCGTCACCATCTGGTCTCCGGCGATGGGTATGGGCTTTTATAATTTTTGTCTGTCGCTGGCCCTTGCGCTGTTTGCTTTCGCGCTTTGGGTGAAACTGGAGGGATGGCGGTGGCGGTGGGCGCTGGCGCTCCCCAACGGTTTGATCGTCTGGCTTTGCCATCTCTCCGGTTGGGGCATTTTGGGCATATTGGTGTTTGGATACGAATGGCACCGGGCAAAGGATTGGCGGGCCTTCCTTGCACCCTGGCCGCTGTTTCCGCCTGCTCTGCTGATCTTCGCAGGCTCTGCCAATGCAGGTCTGTCTTACGGCGCGAATCCCGTCGCTTACAAGATCGGCATCTGGTTCAAGGCGCTGCGCGATCAGTCCATGCAGCTTGATATTCTGACCCTTCTGGCACTGCTGGCAGTGATGCTCATCGCGCTGCGCGCCCGCAAGATTGACGGCCGGCTGGGCTGGGCGGCACTGGCCCTGTTTGCGCTTACCCTGGCAATGCCGCGCCACCTTGGCGGAGGCGATTATGCCGACTGGCGGCTCATTGCCGTGGCGCTGACGGTGGGGTGTCTGGCGATTGACTGGAAAGTGCCGGGATGGGTGCTGGTCCTCGCCGCTGCGCTTTTCCTGGGGCGGCTGATCGTCACAACGGGGGCCTGGTATGAGACCTCGAAAACGCTTGAGGAAGCATTGGCCGCGCTGGACAGATTGCCGCGCGGTGCCCGGGTGGCTGGGGTGGTGGTCGTTCCGGCGGCGCAGTGGGCTTCAGACCCAAACGAACATGCACCAAGTTACGCCACTGTGCGGCGTGATGCGCTGGTGAATTCCCATTTCGCGATACCGGGCGTCCACATGCTGCAATTGAAAGAGGGCGGGAAAGGCTTCACGGACCCGTCACAGCGCATCATGTGGAGCCGCGGCGAGGCGATAGACCTCGAAAGCTTCGCGCCGGCGCGTCAGGCCGATTATCTGTGGTATTTTGGCAAGCTTGAGCCCGATCGCATGCCCGTTGGCGCGCAGATCCTGCACCGCAGCTCGCACAGCTTCCTTGTCCGGCTTGCAAAAGGTGATGAGCGCCGCTAGATCGGGGCCTCATTCCGAAACTGGAACAGCCAATGCCCCTCCCGATCCTGATCGGGGCGGCGATGGCCCCTAGGCGGAAGAGATGAAATTTCTACTGGGCGAGGGTACCCAATGGCCAAGACCAATCCGGGCGAATTTCTCCGCCAGGTGCGCAACGAAGCGTCGAAGATTCACTGGCCTTCCCGCCAGGAAACAGTCACGACCGCGATCTTCGTTGGCATCATGACCACGATCCTTGCACTGTTCTTCATGGGTATCGATTCAGTGTTCGGCTCTGTCGTGCGCTGGGCGCTGTCCCTCGTCTGATCCTTCTTTTGCCGTCTGAGAGAGTCCTAATGGCCCGCTGGTATATTATTCACGCCTATTCCGGTTTTGAGAGCAAGGTGAAGGAAGCGATCCTTGCCGAGGCAGAGCGTATGGGGCTTTCCCAGCTTGTCGAGGAAGTGCAGGTGCCGTCCGAGAATGTCACCGAGATCAAGCGCGGCAAAAAGGTGCAGATTGAGCGCAAGACCATGCCGGGATATGTGCTCGCCAAGCTCGCCCTGACCGACGATGTCTATCATCTCGTCAAGAACACCGCCAAAGTAACCGGCTTTCTGGGTGCAAGCGGCAAGCCGCAGCCGATCAGCGAAGCGGAAGCTGCGCGTTATTTCGGTGCTGCAGAAGAAGCCGCGTCGCAGCCACGCCGCGAAATCAGCATCGATTACGAGATTGGCGACACGGTCAAAGTCCTCGACGGTCCTTTCGCCAGCTTCAACGGCGTCGTCGAAGAGCTTGATTTCGACAAGAACCGCGTCAAGGTTTCTGTTTCGATCTTTGGCCGCGCGACCCCGGTGGAACTCGATTTCGAACAAGTCGAACTGCAAAGCTGAGGCGCTACGTTTTTCAGCCTCAGCTTTGCTGTATCGCGCTGGTTTTCGGATCAGAAACCAAGGGCGCATGCTCAAGGCGCGGTCCACGGAAATGACCTGACCGGCACCTAAAGCTGGCATCGCCGGGCAGGCGGTCTGAATTCCATT
This sequence comes from Sphingomonadaceae bacterium, assembly GCA_019090585.1. Taxonomy (GTDB): domain Bacteria; phylum Pseudomonadota; class Alphaproteobacteria; order Sphingomonadales; family Sphingomonadaceae; genus Novosphingobium. The sequence continues at coordinate 8,252 of JAHRVR010000088.1, read as the reverse complement.
GGTTGATTTCATTGTTGAACGCGGCTATCCGCGCGCATCCCCCGGAACTGGAATTGGGGGAATACCCTGCGGGAGGGTGGTTTTTCACCATCCGTTTGCACCGCTTAACATGAGCTTCGCACAAGTGCGGGGCGACAGTGTGAAAGGAATGGCCCCATGGCCAAGAAGATCGACGGCTATATCAAGCTGCAGGTGCCCGCCGGCACCGCCAACCCCTCACCGCCAATCGGCCCGGCACTCGGCCAGCGCGGTGTGAATATCATGGAATTCTGCAAGGCGTTCAATGCTGCCACGCAGGACCTTGAAAAGAACATGCCGATCCCCACGACCATCACGGTCTATGCGGATCGCAGCTTCACCTTCATTACCAAGAGCCCGCCGGCTTCCTTCCTCATCAAGAAGGCTGCCAAGCTGAAATCCGGTTCCAAGGAACCCGGCAAGGTTTCAGCCGGGACGATCAAACGCTCTCAGCTTTCCGAGATTGCCGAGATGAAGATGAATGACCTGAACGCGAACGACATCGAAGCGGCCACCAAGATCATGGAAGGCTCCGCGCGTTCGATGGGCCTCGATGTAGTGGAGGGCTAAAGACATGGTAAATCTGACCAAAAAGCAGAAGGTTCTCGTCGAAAAGCTGGGCGAAAATCAGGAGCTGCGCAAGTTTGACGACGCTCTCAAGGTGATGCGTGAGACGGCCTCGAAGAAGTTCGACGAGACCATCGAAATCGCACTGAACCTTGGTGTTGATCCGCGCCACGCCGATCAGATGGTGCGCGGCATGGTTTCACTGCCTTCGGGCACGGGCAAGACCATAAAGGTTGCTGTCTTCGCCAAAGGCGATAACGCCGACAAGGCGCTGGCTGCCGGTGCCGACAAGGTGGGCGCTGAAGACCTGATGGAAGACATGCAGGCGGGTAATCTCGATTACGATCGCATCATCGCAACGCCTGATATGATGGGTGTTGTCGGCCGCCTCGGCAAGGTTCTGGGTCCCAAGGGCCTGATGCCGAACCCGAAGCTGGGCACCGTGACGCCAAATGTTGAGCAGGCTGTCAAGGACGCTAAGGGCGGACAAGTCGAATTCCGTGTTGAAAAGGCCGGTATCATCCACTCTGGCATCGGCAAGCTGTCTTTCTCCGATGAGCAGATCAAGGCAAATTTCGACGCTTTCCTCAGTGCGATCCTCAAGGCCAAGCCTTCGGGCGTAAAGGGCAAGTATCTGAAGAAGGTCTCGATTTCCTCGACCATGGGTCCGGGTCTCAAGATCGATACGACTACCAACGAAGCGGCGTAATTTGTAGCCTAAGGCGCTGGGGGCTGGCCGGTTTTGCGGTCCTGATGCGACCGGGGTTGCAGATCAGCTGATTGAATAGGCCGGGGGAGCGATCCTCCGGCTTTTTCTTTGCCGAAACGTCGGCAGTGAACCGTTGCGTCTGTTCATCACTTATGGGGTGGAGGAAGGAGGCGCGCGCCCTTGCACAGTCGCGCCGCAGTGCCAGCGCGCAAGTCAGCCTAGTTACTGTCTGCCTCAAGCCCACCGGGGAATGGAGCACGGTCCATTTGCTCCAGTCCGCGCATCAATTCGCGCACGCAATCGGCAAGATTGCTTGCATCGGTGGAGCGGATAACGAAATTCGCACCTGACTTGCCCTCGCGCCAGAAAGGATAGCTGCCAATCTGGCAGGTCTCGTGCGCCGCTTCGGTTTCGCGCAGCAGGTCCGCCACTTCGCTTTCCTGAACCCAGCAGCCTATCGTTTCGGTGAGAAGCGGCTTGCCGCCTTCCAGCGTGTCGGACAGCGCATCGAGCATACCAGCTGTAATCTGCGGGACACCGGCCATCAGGAAGATGTTGTCATAACGGATACCGGGCGCTCCGGTATATCGGTTGGGGATCAGGTCCGCGCCGTCTGGCACGCGCGCCATACGCAGCCGCGCCTGTGTAACTCCGCCGCGCGGCTCGTAATAGCGCTCCAGGATCGCTCGCGCCTCAGGGTGGACCACAACGCCCACGCCAAGGGCCTCTGCAATCGCATCGACGGTAATGTCGTCATGGGTGGGGCCAATGCCGCCAGTGGTGAAAAGGTAATCGTTGCGCGCGCGCAGGGCGTTGACCGCTTCGACAATGGCGGCGGTGTCGTCTGCCACAACGCGCACCTCGGCCAGCCGGATGCCCTGTATGCCGAGCCAGCTGGCGACTTGCGCGATATTCTTGTCGTGGGTTCTGCCTGACAGGATTTCGTCGCCAATGACGATCAGTGCCGCTGTGAAGATACGTCCGGGGTGTGTGGGCGATTCGCTCATGGCTTCGGGAAGTAGGACAAACCATGGGGAGGCGCAAAGGGGCAAGGCGACGATAGCCACATCCAGCGCATCGCAGGCGTACTGAACAGCGGCCAAAAAAAAGGGCCGGTCCGAAGACCAGCCCTTAAAAAGTTTGGGAGAGGATGCCTGAAAGGCCCGCTCCTTATGAGCTTGGTTGACGAATGCTGCAAATGCGAAAACCTTATGTAAAGTTGCAAGAAACGCAACTCTATATCGCGGTGGTGATCGACTAATGCGCTTGAATTACGCCGAAAAGGTCGTGTTCATCGGCGTCTTCGATCAAGGCCTGCACGATTTCTCCGGGTTGAAGCGCGTCATTGACGCTGCGCAAGAATACATTTCCATCGATCTCGGGGGCATCGGCCTGGCTGCGCCCGGTCGCGCCGATATCGCCATCGTCATCCGCTTCACCCACTTCATCGATGATGACCGGGAGAGTGCGTCCAACTTTCTTCCTGAGCTTTTCGGCGCTGATCTGTGCGGTCAGCTCCATCAGCCGTGCAAATCGGTCTTCCTTGACCTCTTCAGGGACGCTGCCGGGCAGTGAATTGGCGGCGGCAACCTTGACCGGCTCGAACCGGAAAGCGCCGACCCGGTCAAGCTGGGCTTCTTTCAGCCATTCCATCAGGTATGTGAAATCCGTTTCGGTCTCGCCGGGAAAGCCGACCACGAAGCTCGATCTGATGGCAATGTCGGGGCAGATCGCGCGCCATTGTTGCAGCCGCTCCAACACTTTTGCTTCGTTCGCGGGCCGTTTCATGGCCTTTAGAACGGAAGGGCTGGCATGCTGGAAGGGGATGTCGAGATATGGCGTCAGCAGGCCTTGTGCCATCAGCGGGATGACGGCATCAACATGCGGATAGGGATATACGTAATGAAGCCGGACCCAAGGCGGCGTGCCCTCTGGCGTGCTTAGCTGGCCCAGCTCGCGCGCAAGGTCGGTCATGTGGGCGCGAACATGGTGCCCGTGGAAGTCGCGCGGTTCATGGCGGGTATCCACGCCATAGGCAGACGTGTCCTGGCTGATGACGAGCAGTTCGCGGGTCCCGGCTGCAACCAGCTTTTCGGCCTCGCGCAGCACTGCATCGATACGCCGGCTGGCAAGTTTTCCGCGCAATTGGGGGATGATGCAAAAGCTGCAGGCGTGATTGCAGCCCTCGGAAATTTTCAGATAGCTGTAGTGGCGCGGTGTCAGCTTGACCTCGGGCTGAGCAATGAGGTCAACAAAGGGCCCCTGCGTTGCCGGGGCCGCTTCATGGACTGCGCCCACAACCTCTTCATATTGATGCGCGCCGGTAACTGCCAAAACATCGGGAAAGCGGGCCTGGATGGCGTCGGCTTCGTTGCCCATGCAGCCAGTAACGATCACTTTTCCGTTCTCTGCAATGGCCTCACCAATTGCGGCGAGGCTCTCTTCCTTGGCCGAGTCGAGGAAGCCGCAAGTATTGACGAGCACCACGTCGGCGCCTGCGTAATCGGGGCTCATTGCATAGCCGTCGGCGCGCAGCCGTGTGAGGATCCGTTCAGAATCGACGAGTGCTTTGGGACAGCCAAGGCTGACCATGCCGACTTTGGGCTGGGGGGGAAGTTCAATTGCCATTGGCGGCGGCCCCTACACGTGATCGCGGTAATTCGCTACAGTGCAGCGTTTCACAAGGAGAAGTGCGATGGAATCGGTAAACTGGCTGGCGGTGATTCTCGCGGCGGGTTTTGCCGTGACCATCGCGATGGTCTGGTATGGTCCGATCTTCCGGGTCTGGCACAGAAGTTTTCCCGGTGACGCCAAACTAAGCGGCAAATATCGGACGGCTGCGCTGGTCCTGTTTATCGGCTCTGCAATGCTGGGCCACAATTTTGCACGGATTGGCAGCGAAACCCTTGGCGCCAAGCCCTGGCTCTTCTTCATGCAATCTGGTGGATTTGCTGTCGCCTTCATCATCCCCGCGATCTGGTTGACTCATTTGCGGATGGGCATCGATTCGCGCACGCGGCTGATCGATTGCGGCTACTGGCTGACAGCTTACCTTGCGATGGGCGGTGTTTTCTGGGGCTTGTCCTGAAACGGGCGACCAGCTCCACTTCAAGCTGCCACCATCGACCGGCAACACCGCGCGGTTCAGATAACTCGCTCAATCAGGTCTCTGTTTCGCAGCAAGGCAGGATTTCCACGATCACATCCCCAGCTTCGAGCTTCTGGGACTCCGCTTCCCAGAAGCCGATGATCTGATTGGCGCGATAGACGCGCAGGCCCCGTCCACCCGATTGCAGATCGTCGATCGTGCGTCCGATCTCGTCTGGTGTGATTTTCCGTTCAACCAGCTGCACTCGGCCCGTGACAGAGGCCAGATCGGCCAGATATTCCGAGATATGCTGCCCTTCGGCAGATCCTGCCAGCAGCAAGCCGGTAAAGCGGACGGGATTGATGACGTTGTCTGCGCCCGCCTGACGGGCCAGAAATTCATTGTCGTCCGCGCGGACCACGGCGGTGATGGGGATCTTTGGAGCAAGGTGCCGCACGGTCAGCACGATCAGGATGGATGTGTCGTCCCGCCCGGCTGAGACAAGGATAGTCCGGGCGTTGTCAATGCGAACCGCCCGCAAGGTGTCATCGCGGGTCGCATCGCCTTCCAGCACGTTGCAGCCTTGTGCTTCGGCCAGTGCCAGTCGATCAGCGCTGGGGTCGATCACGACGATGCTGGACGGATCGGTGCCGCGCTCGATCAGTTCGTCAACCGCTTCGGAACCACTCACGCCATAGCCTAGCACGAGGATGTGGTCCTGCAGTCGTTCCTGAATCCGGGTCATGCGCCATTTCTCCCAGCTGCGCTTAATGAGGAAATTATAGGCTGTGCCCACGAAAATGAAGATCACGGCGAACCGGACCGGCGTCACCAGCACCGCCTCGACCATCCGCGCCTGTTGGCTGACCGGCGCAATATCGCCAAATCCCGTGGTCGTGATCGAAATCATGGTGAAATAGACAACGTCGAGGAAACTCACATCCCCGTCATGGGCATCGACCAGACCGTCGCTGCCCAGCCAGTGGACAATCACGACAAGGAATATGAGGGCGAGCGCGGCGCCGATGCGAAGGATGATATCCGCCCAGACCGGAATGCCGACAGCCCGGCGAAGCGGCTTGAAGCGCGTGAGTTCGCGCGATGGCTTCATGGCGCCGCCGGCAATTCTCTTGCCGGGTCGATGGGTGTGCCATCCTTGCGCAATTCAAAGTGTAGCTCGGTCTTACCGGTAACGCTGGTGTCGCCTACAAGCCCAACGCGCTCGCCCTTTGTGACCTTGTGGCCCTTTTTTACCGTGATCCGGCCAAGCGAACCATAGACCGAATGCCAGCCGCCGCCATGATCGACCACAACCAGATTGCCGAACTGTTTGGATTCCTTGCGGGCAAAGATCACGGTTCCCGCCGCAGCGGCGCGAACGGCCGTTTCGCGCGGGGCTACTATGTCCAGACCATCGTGATAGCTGCCTGAACCGCGCGGCGTGAATTTCCTGCGCACCGATCCCGAAACCGGCCAGGCGAAGCGAGTGGATGCAACAGCTACGGGCGCGGCGGCTGGCGCTGTGGTTGGCCCAGTGGTTGGCCCAGTGCTTGGCAAGGCAGTCGCCTGCGGAACTTTCGATGGTTCAATCAGGGTCGGGATAAGCAGTGTCTTACCCGAAAGCACCGCAGCTTTGGGATCAAGCCCGTTGGCAATTGCGATATTCTCCCAGGGCACGCCATATTGGTAGGCAATGCCAAAGCCGGTGTCTCCGGGTTTCACCGCATGGCGCCGGGTGCGTGGCAGCACCAGTTTCTGGCCGACGCGTATCGTAAAGGGCGGGGCAAGGCTGTTTGCTTCGGCAATCAGGATACGCGGGATTTCGGCGCGCAGGGCAATGCTGCCCAATGTCTCACCCGGCCGGACAACATGGCTGTTTGCGGCGGCAAGCGATGGCAAGGGGGCTTGGCGTGCAGCGATGGCACGGCTCGCCGCCTTGATTTTGCGCGGTATGGTCAGTGTCTGGCCGATACGGATGACGAAAGGCGCTGCAAGCCCGTTCGCCTTGATGATCTTGTCGCGCGCAACTCCGGCGCGGTTGGCAATGCCGTTCAGTGTTTCACCGGCCTTTACGACATGTTCCGCCTCTTCGCCGGGCGGCACGGCAAAGACGCTTGCAGAGCAGAGCAGCAGCGCCAAACCGACCGGGAGGATGCGTAAGTTCACTGGCGATATTGCTCCGAAAGGGACGCTAGCGATTCGCGGTGCGTGAAATCAAGCTGTAGCGGCGTGACCGAAATGAAGCCGTCGGCAATCACTTCAAGGTCGGTTTCATGGCCCGGCGTATGCTCGATGGGGTGCAGGCCGAACCAGAAATAGGGGAACCCGCGTGGATCGACGCTTTCGACCAGCGAACCGCGCGAATAATCATGAAATCCCTGTCGCACCACGCGAATGCCCTTCACATCGTTACCCTGAAGTGGCGGGAAGTTTACATTAATCAGCGTGCGCGGTGCAAATGGCATATCCACAAGAGGTTTAAGGACTTTTTCGCCCCATTGCGCTGCCGCGTCGAAGGACACATCGTTGCCGATGTTTTCCCGTGAATAGACCTGGCTGAGCGCGATAGAGCGAATACCGGCCAGCGCGCCTTCCATTGCGGCGGCAACCGTGCCGGAATACGAGACATCGTCACCCAGATTCGCGCCGCGATTGACACCGGAAAGGATCAGATCGGGCGGCTCGGGCATAGCCTTGCGCAGCGCCATGGTGACAGCGTCGGTGGGCGTGCCGGCTACCGAAAAACGCCTCTCGGCATGTTGCTTCATCCGGACAGGCCGCGTCAGCGTGAGCGAATGGCCTGCACCGGACTGTTCCTCTGCGGGCGCCACGATCCAGATATCATCGCTGAGGGCCGCCGCGATCTTTTCAAGCACATAGATACCCGGAGCGCCGATACCGTCGTCGTTGGTGATAAGAATGCGCATCAGCGGGCCGGCTCAAGCTGGGTCATGCCGCCTGTATAAGGATGCAGAACTGCGGGAACATGAACCGATCCGTCCTCCTGCTGGAAATTCTCCAGTACGGCGACGAGCGTGCGCCCGACCGCAAGCCCGGAGCCATTGAGGGTATGGACGAATTCGGTCTTTTTCGAATCGGCGGGGCGATAGCGCGTGTTCATGCGGCGCGCCTGATAATCGCCGCATTGCGAGATGCTGGAAATCTCCCGGTAAGCGCCTTGTCCCGGCAGCCAGACCTCAAGGTCGAAAGTCTGCCTTGCGGTTGCACCCATGTCGCCTGTGCAGAGCAGCATCTTGCGATAGGGCAGCTCCAGCGCCTGCAGGATGGATTCCGCAGCGGCGGTCATTTTTTCATGTTCCGCTTGGGCTTCTTCAGGCTTGCAGACCGCGACCAGTTCCACTTTTTCGAACTGGTGCTGGCGGATGAATCCGCGCGTATCCTTGCCCGCTGCACCTGCTTCTGCGCGGAAACACGGGGTCAGCGCGGTCATGCGGATCGGTAAATCGCTTTCGGCCAGAATCCGTTCGCGCACCGCGTTGGTGAGGGAAACTTCCGCTGTGGGGATCAGCCAGCGGCGCGTCTTAGGTGAAGGGAGTGAATCCCAGACATTGCGGTCTGTAATGTCGGCACCGTCTGGCAATTTACCTTCGGCTATCGCTTCGCTAAGTGCATCAATCTTGAAGCGGATGTGCTCGTATGGCGGTAAAGAGAGGTCTGTTGGAAACAGATCATCTTCGAATTTTGGCAATTGCCCAGTGCCGTAAACCGCCTCGTCGTGGACCAGTAGCGGCGGGTTGCATTCCATATAGCCGTTCTCACCCGTCTGCCGGTCGAGCATGAACTGGGCTAGCGCGCGGTGCAGCCGGGCCATCTGGCCTTTCAGGAAGGTGAAACGCGCGCCGCTGATGG
>JAHRVR010000087.1 GCA_019090585.1 Sphingomonadaceae bacterium | reverse complement strand
GAGCGATGGCGGCGAATTCGACATCGTCGTCAGCGACGTCATGATGCCGGCGATGGATGGCCCCGCGATGGCGCGTGAGATCAGGGAGCTGGTGCCAGACCTGCCGGTGCTGTTCATGTCTGGCTATGCAGAGGAGCAGCTTCGCGGCGATATCAATATCGCCAACATGTATTTCATCGCCAAGCCGTTCTCGGTGAACCAGATATCGGAAAAAGTTGCAGAAGTGCTGTCAAAGTCCGGGCTTCGCCGTCCTAACGAATAAAATTTCGTTCCCCTCTTGTTCCAATGGAACAAATCGAATACACAACAATCCGTTGACCTATCCGGTCAGCCGGTTGGCAAAGGGGAATGAACATGGCAGCACAGCTCAAGCTGATTCAGGATGGCAAGGAAAAGAACTCCATGGACCGTGAAAAGGCGCTCGAAGCAGCGCTGGCGCAGATTGACAGGGCATTTGGCAAGGGCTCGGCGATGAAGCTGGGCAGCCGCGAGGCGATGGAGATTGAATCGATTTCAACCGGTTCGGTCGGGCTCGACATCGCGCTTGGTATCGGTGGTTTGCCACGTGGCCGCGTTATTGAGATTTATGGGCCTGAAAGCTCGGGCAAGACAACGCTCGCGCTGCATGTCATTGCCGAGGCTCAGAAGTTGGGCGGTAACGCTGCTTTCGTCGATGCCGAACATGCGCTTGATCCGGCCTATGCTAAAAAGCTGGGCGTCGATATCGACGAGCTGATTATCTCGCAGCCCGATACGGGCGAGCAGGCGCTGGAAATCACCGATACGCTGGTGCGCTCCAATGCGCTTGACGTTCTGGTGGTCGATTCGGTTGCCGCGCTCGTTCCGCGCGCAGAGATTGAGGGTGAGATGGGTGACACCCATGTTGGCCTCCAGGCGCGCTTGATGTCGCAAAGCTTGCGCAAATTGACCGGTTCGATAGCCAAGTCCAACTGCATGGTGATTTTTATCAACCAGCTGCGCATGAAGATTGGCGTGATGTATGGCAATCCGGAAACCACCACGGGCGGCAATGCGCTGAAATTCTATGCCTCGGTCCGGCTCGATATTCGCCGCATCGGACAGATCAAGGACCGGGACGATATCGTCGGCAACGCCACGCGCGTCAAAGTGGTCAAGAACAAGGTCGCGCCGCCGTTCAAGCAGGTCGAATTCGATATCATGTATGGCGAAGGCATTTCCAAGGTCGGCGAAATTCTCGATCTTGGTGTCAAGGCTGGGCTGGTCGAGAAATCGGGCTCCTGGTTCAGTTATGATTCGATCCGAATCGGGCAAGGCCGTGAGAATGCGAAGACATATCTCAAGGAAAACCCAGAAGTCTGCGCCAGGCTGGAATCGGCGATCAGAGGGCAGGAAGACGATCTTGCCGAAGAAATGATGACCGGCCCGACCGAGGAGCAGGACGAGGAATAGGAGAGGTTACCATGCCGGAATCCGAATCGGTGCTTGCTGCGCGGCTGGCGTATCTTGAACTGCCAGTTGGCGATATCGAGGGCAGCATCACCTTTTTCGCGGCGGCTTTTGGCTGGGATATCACTCGGTTCGCTCCTTCTTATGCCGGAACTGTCGGGCAAGGCACCGATCTCGGGCTTGATGGTGATCCGCAGCAAGCTGGTTCGGCGCCGCTGGCAGGGATTGAGGTTTCTGATCTGGAAGCGGCGCTGGCCGCTGTTGTCGGCGCAGGCGGTGTGGTGACACGTTCGATATTCGCCTTTCCGGGTGGCCGACGGTTTCATTTCCGCGAACCATCCGGGAACGAATTGTCGGTTTTTGTCTATGAGCAGAATGGCGGCGTAGCGGGTTGATCGGGCGGAAGGTAACACTCCCGGCTTGTCGCCCGCGCGCGCGTGGCCTATCGGCGCGCATATGAGTTCGACCAACGACATCCGCCGGTCCTTCCTCGACTATTTCTCGGCAAATGGTCACGAGGCCGTTCCGTCTTCGCCGCTCGTTCCCCATAACGATCCGACGCTCATGTTCGTCAATGCCGGGATGGTTCCATTCAAGAACGTATTCACCGGCCTTGAGACACGTAAGATACCCCGCGCCGTTTCGTCACAGAAATGTGTGCGCGCGGGCGGGAAACATAACGATCTCGACAATGTCGGCTATACTGCCCGGCATCACACTTTCTTCGAGATGTTGGGAAATTTCTCCTTTGGTGACTATTTCAAGGAACAGGCAATCGTCCACGCCTGGACCTTGCTTACAAAGGAATGGGGCCTCCCGCCCGAGAAGCTTACCGCCACGATCTATCACACCGATGACGAGGCTTTCGAGCTGTGGCGCAAGATCTCGGGCCTGCCTGAAGAGCGAATCATTCGTATCGCTACCGCCGACAATTACTGGTCAATGGGCGATACCGGGCCATGCGGGCCGTGTTCCGAGATATTTTATGATCATGGCGAACATATTGCCGGTGGACCTCCGGGCAGCCCCGATGAGGATGGCGACAGGTTCATAGAGATCTGGAATCTCGTCTTCATGCAGTATGAGCAGCATGCCGGGGGCGAACGTTCAGACTTGCCCAGCCCATCGATTGACACCGGGATGGGGCTCGAGCGCATTTCCGCAGTGCTTCAGGGGCAGCACGACAATTACGATACCGACACCTTCCGCGCGCTGATTGCGGCATCGGAGAACCTGACGGGCGTGCCTGCACAAGGCGTTCAACGGGCCAGTCACCGCGTTATTGCGGATCATCTGCGCTCCACCAGTTTCCTTCTGGCCGACGGTGTGCTGCCATCGAATGAGGGACGGGGCTATGTGCTCAGGCGCATCATGCGCCGCGCGATGCGCCATGCCCATCTTCTTGGTGCTGAAGATCCGATCATGCATAAGTTGGTCCCGTCGCTGGTCGATGAGATGGGCCATGCCTATCCAGAACTCGTGCGCGCGCAGGCATTGATCGAGGAAGTGCTGGAACGGGAAGGCGTTGTCTTTCGCCGTACACTCGACAAGGGGCTGAAGCTGCTCGACGATGCTGTTGCAGGGGTGGCCAAGGGGCAGGACTTGCCCGGCGATGTCGCCTTTAAGCTCTATGATACTTACGGCTTTCCTTATGACCTGACCGAGGATGCGCTGCGCGAGCGTGGGCTTGGCGTCGATCGCGGCGGTTTCGATCTCGCCATGAAGGAGCAGAAGGACGCTGCGCGGGCAGCATGGAAAGGCTCCGGACAGGCCAGTGACAGCGAGATCTGGTTCGATATTTCAGAGCGTGAGGGCGCGAGCGAGTTCACAGGCTATACCGTAACTGCTGGCGACGGCCGCGTCGTCGCCGTGGTCAAGGGTGACAGCGAAGTCGGGTCGGCTGGCGTGGGTGACGAGGTTACCGTGCTCACCAATCAGACGCCGTTCTATGGTGAGAGCGGCGGTCAGGTCGGTGATTGCGGAATCATTACAGGGCCAGATGGCCTTGAAATGAGCGTGACCGCAACTGCCAAGCCGCTGGGCAGGCTCCACGCCCATGTCGGCAAGGTGTTAAAGGGCACCATAGGCGTTGGCGACACGGTCCATCTGTCTGTCAATGCCGCCCGGCGCGATGCGATTCGCGCCAATCACTCTGCTACGCATCTCTTGCATGCGGCGTTGCGGGGCCGTCTGGGTGGTCATGTCACGCAGAAGGGCTCGCTCGTTGCCGAGGATCGTCTGCGCTTTGATTTTTCGCATCCCAAGCCGCTCAGCGAGGAGGACATCGCTGCGATTGAGGCTGAAGTGAATGCTCAGGTTCTTAGGAACGAGCCGGTTTCCACCCGATTGATGACGCCCGACGATGCAATTGAGGCGGGCGCGATGGCGCTGTTTGGTGAGAAGTACGGCGATGAGGTTCGTGTTCTATCCATGGGCGATCCGGACTGGAACGACAGCGGCCGAAATTATTCAGTCGAGCTGTGTGGCGGCACGCATGTGAAGGCTGCCGGTGAGATCGGCATAGTGCGGATCGTGTCCGAAAGTGCGGTCAGTTCCGGTGTGCGCCGGATTGAAGCTTTGACCGGGGAGAATGCACGGGCTCGGCTCGTCACGCGCGAAGATACGCTCAAACAGGCTGCTGGTCTGCTGCGCACTACGCCCGATGAAGTCGGCACTCGCGTTACTGCCCTTCTTGACGAGCGCAAGAAGCTTGAAAAGGAGCTGGCCAAGGCGAAGAAGGCGCTGGCGCTGGGCGGTGGCGGTTCCAGCGGCGACGGTGCTGTCGATGTGGCTGGCGATGATGAGGATGTCGGCGGCGTCACTTTTTCTGGTCAGGTCATTGATGGTCTCGACCCGAAGGAACTGCGCGGCCTGCTGGATCAGGCCAAGCAGCGCCTTGGCTCGGGCATTGCCGCGATCTGCGCCGTCAATGATGGCAAGGCGGCATTTGCAGTGGGCGTAACCGATGATTTGACCGGGCGTTTCAGCGCAGAGGTTCTGGTCCGCGCCGGGGTTGAAGCTTTGGGCGGCAAGGGCGGCGGTGGCCGACCGGATATGGCCCAGGGCGGCGGTCCCGATGGCGCGAAAGCAGCTGATGCGCTGCTGGCCGTAAAGGCGCTGTTAAGCTCTTGAGATGACTATGGACCTTTCCGTAAGTTGGAAGGGGCCAAATTCATGCGTGTAAAACCAGCCATTGCAGCACTTGCTGCCGCAGCGATGCTGCCGTTTGCGGTCGGGGCCGCTCAAGCCAGGACGGTGGCCGATGTTGCCACACCTGTAGCAGCAACCGAACCGACGACGATTGATATCGAACTGAGCAGCGGCGGTGAACGCCTGTGGTCAGGTTCGCTGCGGCTTGCCGCCCCGCACGGCAGCGCCAGTTATTCGCAATCAAAGAACGAATTTGCGGGCATTTGTCCGGGCAAGGGCGATCAACGCAATGTCAGCAGCAATGAGAACCTTCGCCTCAATATCAATCGTCGATATTCGAACCAGCAAGTGGACCAGTTCTCGGTCACTGTGAACTGGACCCGGCCAGTTGCGGCTTGCAATGGCGGGGGGACGAATACAATTGGATTTCAACGACCGGTCGAGTTGCCGCTCGGCGGTTCAGCGACGGTTTCCGGTGCCGGTGGTCTGTTGGTAAGGCTGACGCGGCGCTGAGCTGAGCTTTGCTCAGGGTCTGACTTGAAAATCGCCGCCAACCCACTCCGCCGCCCCACTACTTGATACAATTTTACGCTATCGGGTGCGTGGGAGGGGGAGTGGGCTGCGATAGATCGGCATCGACGGTGTTTCGGATCAGAAACTCATCAGGCCTTCTCTTCGTGCAAGGACGCACTCCTGAGGCTGGGCCGTTCGTCCAGCTCACCTTCATGCATGATCTTGTCGCGCATTGAATCGCGCATTTCGTGGACAGAAGCGATGACCGGACCCATCGGCACGCCAAGGTCAATCAATACCGCCTCTGACAATTGAAGCGAACTTTCGAGCGTTTCGGGCACCGCATGCGATGCGCCGTCCCTATAGAGTGCCGCAGCGTGGCTGGCATCGCGGGCGCGGGCAATGATGGGCAGGTCCGGGCATTGCAGGCGCAACTTCTTGACTATGCGATGCGCGCCAACAGGCTCATCCATTGTCATGATCACTGCTGTCGCATTTTCCGCGCCAATCTTGATCAGGGTGTTGCCGCTGGACGCATCACCGAATGCAACCGCGTAGCCATCGCGCAGGCCATCGGTGACAAGGTCGGTATCGCTGTCGATCACAACATAGGGCTTGCCATGTTTCTCAAGCATGTCTGCAACCAGCCGTCCGACCCGCCCAAAACCAACAATAATGGCCCGGCCTGCGCCTGTATCCTTTTCTGCAATGGGAAGGGTGCCCAAGCTGTCCACCCGGCGTGCCATGATCCGCCCGACCAGGGCCAGGATTGGTGTAATGGTAAGCCCCAAAGCCGTCACGATCTGCCAGAACTGCGCTGTGCCGGGCTGAATCAGCTGGGCAGAACTCGCCGCAGTCAGCACAATCAGCGTTGTCTCCGATGGGCTGGACATCAGGATGCCCGCTTCGGTTGCTGTGCCCCGGCGTGCGCCCATGAAGCGTAACAGCAGCGCGGTAACTGCGGCCTTCAACAGCAGGACGCCAGCTGTCGCCACAAATATGGTGCCGAGATTCTCCCATACGATACTAAGGTCGATGCTCATGCCGATGGTGATAAGGAACACACCAAGCGCCAGCCCCCTGAAAGGCTCGGTAATGGTCTCGACCTCATGGTGATATTCTGTTTCCGCGATCAGGATCCCGGCAATGAGAGCGCCGACAATCGGGGACAGGCCAACCGCAGCTGTGGCGAGTGAAGAGGCTATCACCACCAGCAGGCTTGCTGCCAGGAATAATTCAGGGCTTTTCGTCCGGGCGGCCTGCGCGAAAAGCCGCGGTAGCATGAAGCGGCCGGCGACGAGGAGGCCGGCGATTACCGCAGTCCCAAGCAATAGCGTATTGACCAGACCTGCGCCACTGTCCGCCGCGGCAAACGGGGCCAGCGCACCGAGCAGGAAGATGATCGGGACAATCGCGATGTCCTCGAACAGCAACATTGAAAGGGCTGCGCGGCCCACCGGTGTATTGGTGTTGGTGATGAGAAGAACCAGCGCCGTCGAGGAAAGCGACAAGGCAAGGCCAAGCGCGAGCGCACCCGAAATCGGCTGGCCGAGTGCGGCCAGTACGAATGTTAGCGATGCTCCCAGAAAGATCAGTTCCAAAGAGCCCAGTCCGAAGACCAGCCGCCGCATCTCCCACAGGCGGTCGAAAGACAGTTCCAGCCCGATCGAAAACAGAAGCAGGATGATGCCCAGCTCGGCGAATATATCCAGCCCGTCGGGATCGGTTATGGTGATATGGGCCAGCCATGGGTGATCGAATACCAGCCGCCCGAGCCCGTATGGCCCCACGAGAAGCCCAACCAGAATGAAGCCGATAATCGGCGTAATCCGGAATCGGGCGAACACCGGAATGACGAGCCCTGCTGCGCCGAGGATGACAAGCGCATCGGACAGCATGGGCGAAGAGAACTCGCTGGAGGCCATTGGCGAACTATGCCATGTCGGAGGCGCTTGTCACTATCGGTTTGGTGATCTTCATGAAAAGCTCCGCAGATATCGTGATTGTGGGCGGCGGGCCTGCCGGAATGATGGCTGGAATGCTCTTTGCCCGCGCCGGGATCGACACGCTCGTGCTCGAAAAGCATGGAGACTTCCTGCGCGATTTCAGGGGTGATACGGTCCATCCATCGACCATGGAGATACTTTCTCAGCTTGGTCTGTTGGAGCAATTTCTTCGGCGTCCACACAACCGTTTGAGCGGCGGCGATGTGAACTGGGAGGGACGCACTCTGGCGGTGGCGGAGTTTTCCCGGCTTGATACGCCGGCACCTTTCATCGCGATGATGCCGCAGTGGGAGTTCCTGGACTTCCTGCTGAAACAGGCCGAAGCCTATCCACAGTTCGCCCTTGCCACGAACGCTGAGGTTGTAGCGGTTGCACAACGGGGCAATCGTATCGACGGCGTCGAACTTGCTGATGGCCGCGTGGTGGAGGCGCGAAAGCTGGTTCTGATGGCTGACGGACGCGGTTCAATCGTAAGAAGTAGCGCGCTCCTTCCGCTGGAAGATCTTGGTGCGCCGATTGATGTTTTCTGGTTCAAGGTTCCGAAGCAGGAGCAGGGGGATCGGCTTCGGGCTGCAATTTGTGGCGGGACAATGCTGGTGCTGATCGATCGCGGTGAATACTGGCAGTGTGCCTTCGTTATCGCCAAAGGTAACGCTGATTCTATCCGATCCCGAGGAATTGCAGCGTTCCGGGATCGGATTCGGTCCGCAGCGCCGGAGCTGCCGGAATTGGAGCGCGCGGTGCCTGATTGGGATGCGGTGAAGCTGCTTTCTGTATCGCTCGACCGGTTGACCAGCTGGCACCGCCCCGGATTGCTTGCAATCGGCGACGCCGCTCATGCGATGAGCCCGGTGGGCGGCGTTGGTATCAATCTGGCAATTCAGGATGCCGTGTGCGCTGCCAATCAGCTTGCCGGGCCCATGCAGCGAGGAGAGGCGATCGATCCACTCCTGGGACAGATCGAGCGGCGCCGGCTGTTTTCGACCAGGGTCATACAGGCTGCGCAGCGCGCGGCGCATCGAAATTTGCTGGAGCCTGCGCTGCAAAGCGAAGGGCGCGGAAAATCCGCGCCCTTGCTTATGCGATTGCTGGCCAGAGTGCCGCTGCTGCAAAGTCTGCCTGGCCGATTTGTCGGTCTTGGCATTCGCCGCGAGCGGCTGACGGCACCGCTCGCGAGAAACTGATCGGAATTCAGTCAGCCATAGCCTTTTCGAGATTCTGGACAATCGCCTCAAAGAACTGCTCGGTTGTCATCCAGCTCTGGTCAGGGCCAATCAGCAGTGCCAGATCCTTGGTCATTGCGCCGCTCTCAACGGTTTCGATGCAGACGCGTTCGAGCGTTTCGGCAAAGCGCGTTACTTCGGGTGTCTCGTCAAACTGGCCGCGATAGGAAAGACCGCGGGTCCAGGCGAAGATCGATGCGATCGGGTTGGTGGAGGTTGCCTTGCCCTGCTGGTGCTGGCGATAGTGGCGAGTGACAGTGCCGTGGGCAGCTTCTGCTTCGACCGTCTTTCCATCGGGCGCCATCAGCACCGAGGTCATCAGACCAAGCGAGCCAAAGCCCTGCGCGACAGTGTCGGACTGGACGTCGCCGTCATAGTTCTTGCAGGCCCATACATATTTGCCGCTCCACTTCATTGCGGCGGCAACCATGTCATCGATCAGGCGGTGTTCGTACGTGATGCCTGCGGCGTCGAACTTGTCCTTGAATTCCTTCTCGAATATCTCCTGGAACAGATCCTTGAAGCGCCCGTCATAGGCTTTCATGATCGTGTTCTTGGTCGACATGTAAAGCGGCCAGCCAAGGTCCAGCGCATAATTCATTGATGCTCGAGCAAAATCGATGATCGACTGATCAAGATTGTACATCGTCATCGCGACACCGGAGCTCTCAAACTTGTAGACTTCCAGGTCGATGTTCTTGCCGTCGTCACCCTCAAAAACCATGCGTAGTTTGCCCGGTCCCGGGATCAGCGTGTCGGTGGCGCGATATTGGTCGCCAAATGCGTGACGGCCAATGACGATCGGATCGGTCCAGCCCGGAACAAGCCGAGGCACGGTGCTGATCACAATCGGTGCGCGAAAAACGACGCCGCCAAGAATGTTGCGAATCGTGCCGTTCGGAGAGCGCCACATTTTCTTCAGGCCGAATTCCTCGACGCGGTCTTCGTCCGGAGTGATCGTGGCGCATTTTACGGCTACGCCATACTTTTGAGTCGCAAGGGCGCTGTCCACGGTGATCTGGTCGTCGGTTTCGTCGCGTTTTTCGATCGAGAGGTCGTAATATTTCAGGTCGATATCGAGATAGGGGAGGATCAACCTCTCACGAATCCACTGCCAGATGATCCGCGTCATTTCGTCACCGTCCATCTCGACGATGGGATTCTTTACTTTGATCTTTGCCATGTGTCGGATTGCTCCCCCGGGGTGGAATTTTGCAGCCTCTTAGCAGAGCATGGGAGGTGCGCAAGATGGGCCGCTTTCCAAGGAAGCTGGACAGGCCTGTCCTTGCTTGGCACTGGGTTTACGAACAATCCTGCGGAGGAATTGCCCGATATGAGTGATGAAGTCCTGATCGGCGAAGCTGATGGCGAAGTTGAAATCGTCATCAATTGGCCGGACCAGCGCAGCGCGGTGAACGGCGCGGTTTCGCAAGACATCACTGACGCTTTCGAAGTGCTGGACAGCAAGGCTGATCCGCGCTGTGCAATTTTGGCCGGTAAGGGCACTGTTTTGAGCGCGGGAACGGAATGGAAAATAGAGGTATCGGCGTAGTGAACCGCCTTGCAGGAAGCCGCGCCACGTGGGCGGCGCTGTTCCTTGCGCTTGCGTTCGCGCTGAAATTCACATCGTTTGGCGATCTCAATCGTCATGCGGACGAGAGCTTCTATTTCCTTATCGGGCAGCGCATGCATGACGGGCTGTTGCCCTATGTCGATATGTGGGATCGCAAGCCGTTCGGCCTGTTTTTTATCTTCTACCTGATCTCCGGAATTTCATTCTCGGTTTTGTCTTACCAGATCGTTGCAAGCCTTTTCGCAGCGGCAACAGCATTTGTCATCGCGATCATCGCTGCCCGCTGGTCCAGTCCGCGTGGCGGTGTCATTGCCGGAATTGCTTATCTTCTTGTCATCGGCCCCTTCGAGGGGAACACCGGGCAGGCACCGGATTTTTACATGCTGCCGATTGCCCTGGCGGGTTTGTTGTTGGTGATAGAGGCGGACGCTCTGGGCGAAGGCCGTGCCGGGTGGCGGCTCTGGGCTGCAATGGTGCTGTGCGGGGTTGCCATCACGATCAAGCACACGGCCTTGTTCGAGGCGGTATTCTTCGGGCTCTTCACGCTCTGGATGCTGCTGCGGGGCGGAGTGAAGAAGACACGAGTGGCGCGTATTGCCCTTGCCTGCATGGCGTTGGGCGCATTTCCGACATTGGTGATCGCCGCGTTCTACTGGCAAGCGGGATTCTGGCCGGAATTCTGGCACGCGATGGTGCTTTCGAACTTTGTCAAAGCGGAACACAGCGGGGAAGGCTGGCGGCTGGTCAATATTCTCGTACGCGCGGCGTTGATCTTGCCGCTTGGGGTTCTGGGTCTTTCGTCAAGGCAACTGGACCCGCAACCCCGCATTTTCGTGATCGGCTGGCTGGTAGCGGCGGCGATCGGGATGGTGGCGATGCGCAATTTCTATATCCACTACACCGTGCCGTTGGTTGCTCCATTGGCGATTGCGACAGGTCTGTTGTTGGCGCGTCACACCTTATGGCGGCCCTTTCTGGCCAGCCTCGTCCTCTACGCCATGCTTTGGAACACCCTTGATTGGAGCGAGCGGCGGCGCGAATCGAACCGCACGATGACGCAGATTGCTACCGTGATCGGGGAACTGGACGGGGGAGGAGGGCTACTTGTCTATGATGCGCCGCCCTATCTTTATGCTGTGACCGGCAAGGCGTTTCTCTCTCCGCTTGTCTTCCCGCACCACCTGAACCACGGCATCGAGCGCAACGTCAGCCATATCGATACCGATGCGGAGATTGATCGGGTGCTGTCGAGAGGCCCCGGCGTCATCGTGATGGCGCGCTTTCCCAGGAATTACCCGGTCAACAGATATAGCCGGCAGAAAGTCCTGGAGTATGTCCGCAGCACTTGTGGAGAGACCCGGAAAATCACGATGAAAGAAGCGGGCAAAGCCGTTCCAATCATGATTTTCGGAAGATGTCAGGCAGGTTCGCTCGAACACTAGCTGCTGATAAAGTCGGGAATGGTGGGCGTAGAGAGAGTTGAACTCCCGGCCCCTGCGATGTCAACACAGTGCTCTACCACTGAGCTATACGCCCACGCCATTCCTGTTCCGCCGGGCCTCAAGGCCCCTTGCGGACGAGCCATTTAGCGAGGCGGCGTGGCCTATGCAAGCAGCTTTGCAGCAATATAATTCGCAGGTCAGAGACTTGCCCGGTCATCCTGCTCGAATATGCGCTGAACTTCCAGCACCAGGTCACGAAGGTGGAAGGGTTTTGAAAGGACCTTGGCCTGCGGTGCTTCGCGGCTGGCGCGTAGTGTCACCGCCGCAAAACCGGTAATGAACATGACTTTGGTTTCCGGGCTGATCTCAGCGCATTGCTGGGCCAGCTCGATACCGTCCATTTCCGGCATCACGATATCGGACAGCAAGAGATCGAATTTCTCGGTTTCGAGATGCGGTATGGCCGCTGTGCCGCAATCGACCGCGATGACATCATATCCTGCATTTTCCAGAGCACGCGCAAGGTAGGTGCGCATGGCTTCGTCATCTTCGGCTAGCAGGATGCGAATCATTGGTAAGCCCGTCAATTGTTGCAATGGAGTGGAATTTCGCGCCGTCCAGAGGCCCTTATAGGCAAGGGGAGTTAAATTTCTTGCCCAGTTGCAGCAGTGGCCGACTTTGACACAGGATAGCGAAAAGGACAGCTAGCGAGAATGGGTGACGCAACTGCCGAGAGTGATTCGCAAAAGCGGCTTGGCGGGATTATTCCCGGCACACCGGGTAACCACGCTTTTTCGCTAACCGGACCAGAGCCTTCCGCGATACCCGTGCTGATCGCGGTTCCGCATGCTGGCCGCGCTTATCCAGGCTCGCTGCTGCGGGCGTTGCGCAATCCTGAATCAACCGCCCTGAAACTGGAAGACCGCCTTGTTGACCGTATCGGTCTGGCCATTGCGAAGGAAACCGGCGCGACACTTCTGGTTGCCAATGCGCCCCGAGCGATGATTGACCTTAACCGGTCTCCCGATGATGTCGATTGGCAAATGTTTGAGCGGCATGACCGGCCAGAGAATGGACGCGATACCCCCAGTCAGCGAGTGCGCGGCGGGCTGGGGCTGATCCCGCGCAGGGTCCCTGGCCTTGGCGAGTTGTGGAAGCGCCAGCATCGGGAATCGGAGTTGGCGGCGCGAATTGCGGGCGTCCACGATCCCTATCATCGCACGCTTTCAGAAGCTTTGGCTGAATTGCGCGCGCGATGGGGAGCAGCTGTTCTCGTTGACTTACATTCCATGCCGCCGATTCAGCCCAGGGGCGTAACGCGCCCGCCAGAGTTCGTGATTGGCGATCGATTTGGGGAATCCTGCCACGGCAGCCTTGTGGCAGCGACATTTTCCTATTTCCACGAGCATGAACGCATTGTCGCACATAACCGGCCCTATTCGGGCGGCTATGTGTTGCAAAGGCATGCCGCACCGCGGGCCGGAATCTATGGGATCCAGCTGGAGATCGACCGCAGCATCTATCTTGATAACGAGCTGATCAGGCCCGGCAGTGGATTTGCCGCTACTGCCAGTCTGCTATCCGGGCTTGTGTTGAAGATGGCAGCCGAAGTCACGCTTTTCGGGGAAGCGGCAGGCCATGGCGTCTGGCGCGAAGCAGCCGAATAAAAAACCACCTCGCGCTGCTGCACGAGGTGGCCAAGGTTCAGGGAGGTGGTGCACAAAGTGCACCAAATCTGGCCAGGTCATGAGGGTGACACTGGCAGACAACTAACAGTATAGGTCAGCGTTTGCCCCCGCGCAACCCTTCAGGCCCGAATGCACTGGCAGCCGGTCAGGGTCAGCCGGTCTGGCCTTGCGCGACGATGCACAAGGCCCGGTGGCGTCGGCTCAGGCTGAACCTTCTTCTGCGGAGGCTTCATCGGTGTTTAGCGGGAGCTTCTTCTGGAGTGCCTGACGGCTGAAGATGTTGCGCACCAGGTCCAGCGAATAGAGATGGGCAAAGATCAGCGGAAGCATACCGTTCTGGTTCCAGGTGCGCAGGACATCACCGCGCAATTCGCGCAGCTTTTCCTGATTGACCATCTTGAAACCGCGATAGACGAGCGGATTTTCGGTATCTTCGCCGTGAAGGGTCAATTCGCCGTCCATCAGCAAGTCATGCTTCTTGAGTTCCTCGACGAAAGACGCGGTCTTGCTTCCGGAAATTTCGAACTGCTCGCAGAACTTCAGCGTGTTTTGCGTGTGTTCAGTTGGTTGGCCATCTTCGAACAGCGGCTCACCGTCCTCGAAATCTCCAACAAGCTCGCTGGTCGGATCGAAGCAGAGCGATAGTTCCTCGGCATCAGGCCTGATCTTGGCGAGCAGGAAGGGATAGCGGCGGGCATAGGCCGGCATGTACACTTGCTCTTTGAGCATTCCGTCCTCGGAAACGAACACGTTCACGCCTTCGCTCATTCCCATCAGGCCAAGCGGGACGGGATTGTCGCCAACCGAGAATACGACCGGATAGTCGCGCTGCGCCATCGGGATTTCCTCAACCGTCAAGGGAACCGCGTGCTGCTCGGAAAGCCACACCGCCTTGTCGGTCTTGCGCGCGCGGAACTTTCCATGGTCCTCGACGTTAAGCGGAGCCAGGTCCTTGTAAAAAAGAGGCAATTGATTGGATTGCGGCTCGCTGGCCATCGAGATTCTCCCATGTGGGGCTGATTAGGTTGGCGAGCCTTTAGAAGCTGATGACCCTGCGTGCAAGCGTTGGCTATGTGGATAGCTCATCCGTCACACCAGCTTCCCAGGATTTAGCAGTCCTTCGGGATCGAGAGCCCGCTTCACGCGGGTCATCATCGCAAGAGAGACAGGATCGCCCAGCCGCAAGAGTTCTTCGCGCTTCAACTGGCCGATCCCGTGTTCAGCCGATATCGAGCCATCCCATGCGACAACCATGTCATAGACCTGACGGCTGATCGCCTTGCCATCGCCTTCATGCCACGCCGAAACATCGTCTGTTGGCGGCGCGATGACGTGAAAATGGACATTGCCGTCTCCCAGATGGCCAAAGGCAACCGCTTGGGTGCCCGGCCATGCGGATTCCACTTCCGGCACGATCATTTCGACGAATTCGGGCATCTGCTCAACCGGAACTGAAATATCGTGCTGGACCGCAGGGCCACGTTCCCGCTCGGCCGGAGCGATCGATTCGCGCAGCAGCCAGAATTCTTCGGCCTGGGTTTCGTTGGCAGCGATGACAGCATCTTCAAGAAGGTTCTGTTCAAAGGCGCCGGCCATCATCGCCTCACAGTCTTCACGCAGATTATCCGCATTCGACGCATCGGCAACCACTTCGATGAGTGCATGCCACGCGTGGCGCCCTGCCAGCGGCGCGCGCGCACCCGGCAGGTATTCCACCACGAAATCGAGGCATCGTTCAGGGACGACTTCGAATCCCTCAAGTGAATCGCCTGCGTTGCTTTCGCAATGGAGGAGCAGCGCGCGCGCCGCCTTGAGCGATGGCAGGCCGGCCCAGATCACCACGCGCTCGGCAACGGCGGGGACCAGCCGCAGTGTCGCTGCAGTAACAATGCCAAGCGTTCCTTCCGATCCGATCAGGAGCTGCTTGAGATCGAAACCGCGATTGTCCTTCTTGAGCGGCGTGAGCATTGAAAAGATGTCACCGTCCGCCAGAACGGCTTCGAGTCCCAGGACCAGCGCCCGCATCGAGCCATGGCGCAGCACCTGACTTCCGCCTGCATTGGTCGAAATCAGGCCGCCGACGGTTGCCGAACCTTTTCCGCCCAGGGTCAAAGGAAATCGCATGGCTTCTTCGGCCACAGCTTCATGCAGGGTCTGCAAGACAACGCCAGCTTCGCAAGTGACTTTGCGGTTTTCCGGATCGATACCGCGAATCGCATTCATGCGGCGCAGCGATAGCAGCAGCGACGTGCCGGTCCCGTCCGGCGTCGCTCCGCCCACCATTCCGCTGTTGCCACCTTGCGGCACGATCTGGACTTTGTGCCGGGCGCAGAGCCTGACCAGTTGCGAAAGCTGCGTTGCGCCGCTGGGAGAGGCAAGGGCGCAGGCCATGCCGGTGAAGCGCCCGCGCCAATCCGTAAGCCATGGATCAAGCAGATCAGGGTCTGTGGTCAGCCCGCTTGGACCCAGCAGATTGGCCGCTTCTTCAAGGAAAGTTGGGCTTGCGCTCATGCTGCGGGTCTATGACACAGGTTTCGAAAGGTTGCATCCGCGATCGGTTGCGTTCAACGATCAGGATCGACGCGGGGTTAAGCGATGGTTCAAGCTACGTGGTTATGACAGGATTACGAAATTGTGCCCGGGATATGCTTGATCGATGAGTTTGACGATTGCCTTGTTGACGCCATTTGCGCTGCTTTTCCCTGTCGCGGGTCAAGGCGCAAGCTTGGAGAATGGCAATGCTCCCCGCAATGGCGAGGCGCGCGGCCCAGCCTGGGAAGAGGTGCAGCCTGCGCGCCCTGCCGGGGATGAAGCGGTGCAAGCGGCTTCTGATCAGCCGGTCCTTGTGACTTTTCAAGTTTGGCCCAAGCAGTTTGTGACGCGCAGTTTCTTTCCCGACAGCGCTTTTCAGGTCCGTATCGAGCAGAGCGTTCGCATTCGTATCGCTCCGCGGCCTCGCGCGCAGACACCGGCGCCGCAAGTGCGCCCGAATATGCTGGTCGGAGTTCCAAACCGGGCGCTTGGGACCAATTTTGTAGAACGGCGCATGGGCAGATGCCTCAAGGTGAAGTCCATTGCTGGGGTTCAGGCGAGCCGCGGCAGTGACCTGATTCTCTATCTGAGGGACAGGCGGGTTGTGCGGGCGCAACTTGATCGCACTTGCCGGGCGCGTGATTTCTATTCCGGCTTCTACCTTTCACGCAGCACTGACGGCAGGCTTTGTGTCGATCGCGATTCGCTTCAGTCGCGTAGCGGTGCGAACTGCAAGCTCACGCAAATGCGGCAGCTTATCGAAGCTGGAGACTAGAGCGATTTCAAGCCAGGCGGGAACATCTTCCGATTCGGAAACTGCTTCAGGCTCCGGACTCATTGATCAATCAAGACGATGACGGTTGCAGCGAAGCAGGCGGCGGGTTTTTAACCGATCTCGGTTGTTTGACCGCCATTCACGATCAGATACGGAGTTTCGGCGTCTTACCTTACACTCGGCCCCAGCAGCGCAGATCTCACGCTTCACCACGATTCAGGGTTGTTATGATACAACATATCATTTAGGGGCGTTCGCAGTTCTTCGAAGGAATCCATGTGACACGGTTCAAGTGCCTTATTCTCGCGAGCAGCGTGCTGTCCGCCCCGGCTATGGCCCAGGACGGAAATTCCGGTCATGAGCATGATGCGTCAGCCGTCCACGGCGAGACATCGCGGGATATTATTGTGACGGCCGATTATGTTGATCGGCTTGATGTGATCGGTGGCCAGTCGGTTGTCGTTGGTGACGATCTTGTGCGCGACTTGCGCGGCCAGATCGGAGACACGCTTACGAGCCAGCCCGGCGTCTCGGCAACCTCCTTCACGCCCGGTGCGTCGCGCCCTGTTTTGCGCGGGTTTCAGGGTGAGCGCATTCGCGTGTTGACCGATGGTTTGGGATCGCTCGATGTCTCGAATACGTCAACAGATCATGGCGTCACGATTGACCCGCTGACTGCTGAGCGGATCGAAATCCTTCGCGGGCCGGCGGTGCTGCTATTCGGTAGCCAGGCGATTGGCGGTGCGGTCAATGTGATCGACCGCCGCATCCCCCGCAGCGTGCCGGAGAACGGTTTTCACATCGATGGGCAGGCCGGTTTCGCAACGGCGGCTGATGATGGCAGCCTTGGCGTGGCCGCGGATTTCTCGCTCACGCCCAACATCGTGGCGCATGTCGATGGCAGCTACCGCCGCTCGAAAGACCTGAGGGTTGGCGGTTTTGTCCTTTCACCCTCGCTTCGCGCTGACCAATTGGAGATTGCCACAGAAGAGCTTGAAGAAGGCCATCTTGAAGAAGCCGAAGAAGCGCAGGAACTCACCGAACTCCATGGCCGCGTGCCGAACAGCGGTGTCGAAACCTACTCGGTTGGCGGTGGCCTTTCCCTTATCAACGAGGGCGGTAGCCTCGGCTTCTCGTTTGGCTACTACGATAGCGAATACGGTGTGCCGTCTCGCCCGGGCGTGGAACACCACCACGACGAGGACGAGGATGAGCATGAAGACGAGGATCATGAAGACGGGGATCATGAGGACGAGCACGAGGAAGAAGGGCACGGCGACGTTCCGGTAACCATTGGCATGAAGCAGTGGCGCACCGATGTTCGCGCCCAGATCAATGCCAGCGGCGGATTTATCGATTCGGTTCGTATGCGGCTGGGCTATGCCGATTACGAGCACACCGAGTTCGAGGGTGACGAGGTTGGAACCATGTTCAGTTCCCAGGCGCTCGAAGGCCGTCTCGAACTGGTTCAGGCCAATCGCGACGGTTGGCGCGGCGTGACCGGCATTCAGGCCTTCGTGCGTGACTTTGAGGCCATCGGCGCAGAGGCATTCGTGCCGCCCAACAAGACTTCGCAGATCGGCGTCTTCACTTTGCAGGAGTTCGAGCTTGGGAAGCTCAGCCTTGAACTAGCCGCGCGTTATGAGCGCTCCGACATCAGCTCCAATACCGTCAGGACTGAGAGTGATCACGGCGCACCGACCGTCGCTGTGGATCGCTCGTTCGATGCGTTCTCGGGTGCAATCGGTTTGTCCTACGATGTTGCGCCTGATGTTCGGATCGGCATCACCGGTTCGCGCGCGGCGCGTGCTCCCTCCGCCGAAGAGCTATTCGCCAGTGGTCCGCACATTGCGACACAGTCCTTCGAGGTGGGCAATCCCGATTTCGATGGCGAAAAGAGCTGGGGGCTGGAGGGTTATATTCGCGGTGAAGCCGGACCACTTCGATTCAGCCTGAGCGGTTATGCGCAATGGTTTGATGACTACATCTATGAGGTCGCGACCGGTAATGAGGAAGATGCGCTTCCCGTTTTTCAGCTTTATCAGGCCGGTGCCCGCTATTTCGGCATGGAAGGGGAGGTTGAAGCGCGCTTTCTCGATACTGAGGCATTCGATCTGACCGGCAGTCTTGTTGCCGACTATGTCGATGCGAAGATTACCGGCGGCGGTAACGTGCCGCGCATTCCGCCCTTGCGCATTCGCGGCGGCATTTCCGGTGATGCCGGTGTGTTTGGCGGGCGCGTGGAAGTGGAGCATGTCTTTGCACAGAACGATGTTTCCGCGTTCGAAACACCCACTGACAGCTTCACGCTGGTTAATGCCTCGCTGCAGTGGCATCCGTTTGGCTCGGAAGACGAAACGGTCATTGTGCTGTCGGCCAACAACATCTTCGATGTAGTTGCGCGGCGTCATGCCAGCTTTACGAAGGATTTCGTGCCGCTTGCAGGTCGCGACCTTCGTATCAGCACGCGGCTGAGCTTTTAGGCTCAGGACTCATCGATCAATCCAGAAGATGACGGTTGCAGCGATGCAGGTGGCGGACATGGAGGTATGTGCGCATTGGTCGTGGCGGGTGTGGATACGCCGGGTGGTGACGTAGTTTGAATTACCGGGTTAGGTGTATAACTAAATTACCGGGTTAGGTGTATAACTAAAGGTCAGGGATTCCTGCCGGGGATACCTGATGCCCAGAGGCGAGCACGAAAGCTCTCCGGTGTCTTTGTCGGCGGATCGCTGAGGTCACTTCTGATTTCCCATACAAGCCGAGACCAAAGTATGTCGTGCAGATCAGCGGATCGATTCGGGTTTGAAATCGCGATCTCATCGCAGAATGCGTGCAACGCCACGACGACACCTTGCGATCCAATCAGATGCAGATTGTTAACAGCGGTGGCGAACCGGACCTTTGTATCGGGTGGCGAGGTCAAGCCTACGATGCCGCTCGCCGCACCAAAGAACTCCTCATAATAGGCGAGTTTCTTTGCGCGCCACTCTGCTTCGCGCTCTTTCTGCTTGGTCAAATAGATCGCGCCCGCTGAGGCGATGATCGCCGCAAGCGCAGAAATGATGGCGGTTATCACTGCTGTATCCGTTCCCATTGACATAACGATTCGCGAAAGGAAGAAATGCACATGAACGCAAACGATCCCAAGAATGCTCCCGTGTCAATCACGCTTCCGAGCGGAAACTTAATTGAAATTGCTAATGCGCCCTACGCCGCCAGTTCTTGACTTTGACTGGTTATCGGGCATAGGGCGCGGCATTCAATGCTGCGTGCAGATCGCCGCATGCGATGTCGGGCCGAATTGTCGGCCGCCCCTTTACTTTTCCGGATACTTTTCACGATCATGAAATTCGCCGATCTCGGCCTGTCAGACGAACTCCTGCAATCGGTTGCTGCCGCTGGGTATGATGAGCCGACGCCAATCCAGGCGCAGGCCATCCCGTCTGTGCTGATGATGCGCGACCTGATCGGTATCGCTCAGACCGGAACCGGAAAGACCGCGGGCTTTGTCCTGCCGATGATCGACGTGCTTGCGCATGGCCGCCGCCGCGCCTTGATGCCGCGCTCGCTCATCCTTGAGCCAACGCGCGAACTGGCTGCGCAAGTGGCGGAAAACTTCGTGAAATACGGGGTCAACCATGACCTTAAGATGGCGCTGCTTATTGGCGGCGTGCAGATGGGCGATCAGGTCAAGGCACTGAGCGAGGGCGTCGACGTTCTGATTGCAACACCGGGCCGTTTGATGGACTTGTTCGAGCGGGGCAAAATTCTGCTGACGGGCTGCGAGCTATTGGTGATCGACGAGGCTGACCGGATGCTCGACATGGGCTTCATTCCCGATATCGAGAATATCTGCACCAAGCTTCCCACCACACGCCAGACATTGCTCTTTTCGGCGACGATGCCGCCACCGATTGAAAAGCTTGCGGACAAGTTTCTGTCCAATCCCAAAAAGATCGAAGTGGCCCGTGCGGCTACCGCGAATGTCAATATCGCTCAGCACAAGGTGCAGGTTTCTTCGTCACGCAAGAAGCGCGAAGTGTTGCGCAGCCTGCTTGATAGCGAGGATATGACGACTGCGATTATCTTTGCCAATCGCAAGACCACGGTGCGCGAGCTTAACAAGAGCCTTTCCGGCCATGGCTATTCCAGCGGTGAAATCCATGGCGACATGGACCAGGCGTCCCGGATTGCCGAGCTGGATCGGTTCAAGGCTGGTGAAATCAACATTCTGTGCGCTTCCGATGTCGCCGCGCGCGGTCTCGATATCAAGGGCGTCAGCCACATCTTCAATTTCGATACGCCGTGGCATCCCGACGATTATGTCCACCGCATTGGCCGAACGGGCCGGGCAGGTGCAAGCGGCAAGGCCTTTACACTGGTTGCTGCGGAAGATGCGGAAGCCATTGCCAATGTCGAGAAGCTAACGGGAATGAAAATTCCGGTCTTTGAGGTTGGCGCTGCCGCCAAAAAAGAAAGCAGCCAGAAAGCGCCGCGCGCCGCGTCCGGCAAAGACCGAAAAGCGCCGCGTTCCGCCTCTGGAGAAGACCGTCGAGCGCCGCGCGCCAAATCAGCAAAGCCGCCGCGCGCAGATAAGCCGGTAGAGAAGAGCGATGCGGCTGCTTCCCCATCGCCTCCCTCGCCTCCATCGCCTGAGGAGAGTGTGCCTGCCACACCGCCCCGTGAGGAGGCCGCACAGCGCGAGGAAAGCGCTCCCACCCCATCGCAGCGCAAAGATGTTGCGCGCGCGGCGGACGAAGGCTGGAACGGCCCGGTTCCGGAGTTCCTGGGCGTATCTGCCATCAATTGAGGTGAGGCGCGGCCCAAGTGACGGCCTGCTTACGCTTGCGATAATCATCGGTGATTTGCCCGCCCGCTACGGCGGAGCGCACTGCGCTTGCGTTCAGACAGGGCGCACTTGTCTGCAAAAGACAGAAAATTCCGGATAGCACCGATGCCCTGTTCTTTGCCTTTGCGGCACTGGTGCTGGTATCGGTGGCTTTGATGCTTGGTTGCAAACGGGTTTCTTGCGGTGGTAGCGCAATTGCCGCAGCCTGAAATCCAGGCCAGAACAACATTAGCCGGGCCGACTCAACATAAGAATGAGCGGCGGAAATTGCTGTCAGGGGAGAAGTCGATGCGGTTTTATTACGGCTGGGCGATCGTTGGTATAACCATGGCTATTCAGCTCTTGCTTATCGGCTCGACTTTGAATGCCTTTGGCCTCTTCGTTGTTCCTGTGTCTGAGGATTTTGGCCTTTCGCGGGCAGATGTGAACACGGGGCTGATCATTTCCAACCTTGCCGGTGCAGCTATCGCGCCGTTTGTGGGCAGGATGGTCGATATTTATCCAGTGCGGTTGATCATGGCCATCTCGTCTGTCGTATTCGGTTGCGGGCTGGTCCTGCTGGGCCTTTCCCAGAGCGTCTGGATGAGCGCGGTAATCCTTGCGTTTGCAGTCCCTGCGGGCGTCGTCGGCGTGTCCCAGCTTGGTACGCTCACTCTTGTTGCGCGCTGGTTCGAGGCTCAGCGCGGCCGGGCCATGGCCTTTGCCATTATGGGCGCATCACTGGGCAGCGTCATCATGGCGCCCACAGTCGGCTGGCTTATTGAAACGGTTGGCTGGCGTATATGTCTCATGTTCCTTGGATCGACTCTAGGGCTGGTTTTTCTGGTCCTGACCTACTTCATGCGAGAACGCCCCGGGCCCGACGATATTGAGCCGCGCCCTACATCGGCTCTTCCCGCACCAGCGGTTCAGAAAAATGGCAAGCTACTCAGCACAAAGCAGATCCTGCAGATACCGTTGTTCTGGTATCTGGTTCTGGGAACCGCGCTGACCATGGGCGCATTCCAGACTATCGTCATATCCCTCGTGCCGATCGCACAGGAAGATGGGGTGAGCATCACCAAGTCAGCAACTTTGTTGTCAATGCTTGGAGCGATGGCGATGGTCGGAAAGCTTGTGCTTGTCTGGGTAGGGGACAGGTTCGATAAAGCCCTCGCTCTGTCAGCGATGTTCGCCGGTCTGTCGGTGGTGGTTGCAAGCCTGGTATTCGCCGAGGGCTATACCGCTTTGCTGATCTGCTCGGCCCTGCTTGGCCTTGGCGTGGGCGCGACGATGCCGATATTCCTTGCCTTGCTTGCGGATTATGTTGGCACGCAGTCCTTCGGGTCAGCAAATGGCCTGACGATGCTGTTTATGGCGGGCAGCGGCGCGGTCGGTATGCGCTTTGGCGGAGAAGTCTATGACCGCACCGGGGGATACGAACCGATGTTCGTGACATTCACGGTGATCTGCCTGATCTCGGCCCTGCTTATATTAATGTGCTGGGTAATTTCTCGCAAGCAGTCCAACGCAGGTGTTGATGAGGCATCCGCCGCCCAGGGCCGGTGAATCTATCAACCTGCCAGTTTGACGAAACTGTCGATCAGGCGCTTGCGGCTGCCGCTTTCAAAGTCGATCTCCAGCTTGTTGCCTTCCTGGGCAGCGACGGTGCCATAGCCGAACTTGTCATGAAACACGCGTGCGCCGATGGCGATGTCGGTGCGCGGTTTGGCGGCAAAGCTGGCCGCGCTGCGCGTGGTTTCCTTGATCCGCTTCGGTGCGCGATCATAAGATCTGGATGCGGCGCGTTTCCACCCCGGGCCGCGGCTGGCGGCGCGTGAGGGCTGGGTGTGGGCGACATCGGCGAAGGGATCGGAATGTTCCGACCATTGCGCACGCCATAGCGACGCACCGCCGGAAAGCGTCGTTTCCTCATCGATATGCTCGGCAGGCAACTCACCGATGAAACGCGACGGGATGGAACTGGTCCACTGGCCATAGATGCGCCGGTTGGCGGCATGCAGGATCGTGCAGCGCCGCCGTGCACGTGTGATCGCCACATAGGCCAGGCGGCGTTCCTCCTCCAGACTGGCAAGCCCGCCCTCGTCTAGCGAGCGCTGCGAGGGGAAGACGCCTTCCTCCCAGCCGGGCAGGAATACATGTTCGAATTCCAGTCCTTTGGCCGCATGCATGGTCATGATCGTGACCTTCTCGGTCTCATCCGCAGCATCATTGTCCATCACCAGACTGACGTGTTCAAGGAAGTCACCCAGCGTTTCGTATTCTTCCATGGCGCGGGCCAGTTCGGTCAGGTTCTCCAGCCGTCCGGCTGCCTCGGCGCTGCGCTCGGCCTGAAGCATGTCTGTATAGCCTGATTCGTCCAGCACAGTGCGGATCAGTTCCGCCGGGCTGGTGTCTTCGGCCATTTCGCGCCAGCGGGAAAAGTCGCGCATCAGTGACAATACGGTATTGCGAGCGCGGGCAGGCAGTTCATCGGAATCGGCGATCTCGGCCGCCGCAGCCGCAAGCGGAATGCCGCGCCTGCGCGCATGGACATGCAGTTTTTCGAGCGCCTTTGTCCCGAGACCGCGCTTGGGCGTGTTGTAAATTCGCTCAAAAGCAAGGTCGTCCGCTGGCTGGGCTATTACGCGAAGATAAGCCAGCGCATTGCGAACTTCGGCTCGCTCGTAGAACCGATAGCCACCGATGATCCGGTAATTGAGGCCGATGGTTATGAAGCGGTCTTCGAACTCGCGAGTCTGGTATTGAGCCCGCACCAGGATAGCCACCTGGTCAAGCGGGGCGCCTTCGCTTTCGAGCCTTTCAATCTCCTCGCTCACGCGCCGGGCTTCCTCAGGCGCATCCCAGACACCGATAGCCCGCACTTTGTCACCGGGATGACGCTCGGTCCAAAGCGTCTTGCCAAGGCGCTGGCTGTTGGTTTCGATCAAGCCCGATGCGGCCGCAAGAATTTGCGGGGTCGAGCGGTAATTCTGTTCAAGCCGGATAATCTTCGCGCCCGAAAAATCCTTTTCAAACTTAAGGATATTGGCCACTTCTGCGCCGCGCCATGAATAGATTGACTGGTCGTCATCCCCGACCACGCAGATATTCTTGCGCTCCTGCGCCAACAGACGCAGCCACAGATACTGCACCTGATTGGTGTCCTGGTATTCGTCGACAAGGATATATTTGAACCGTTGTTGGTATTGCTCCAGCACGTCGTGATGGGCCCTGAAAATGTTCAATATATGGAGCAGCAGGTCACCAAAGTCGCAGGCGTTCAGGGCTTTCAGGCGGTCTTGGTAAAGCTGATAGAACTGCTGACCACGGCCATTGGCATAGCTTTCATTTTCCGCCGCATCGAGGTCAGCGGGATTGAGTCCGCGATTTTTCCAGCGGTCGATCAATCCGGCCAGCTGCTTTGCAGGCCAGCGCTTGTCATCGATATCATTCGCCTGAATCAGCTGTTTCAGCAAGCGCAGCTGATCGTCTGTATCGATGATCGTGTAATTGGATTGCAGACCGACCAATTCGGCGTGGCGGCGCAGCATCTTTGCTGCGATCGAATGGAAGGTCCCAAGGAACGGCATGCCTTCTACGGCAGGGCCAATCAGCTCGCCCACGCGACCTCGCATTTCGCGTGCGGCCCTGTTGGTGAACGTGACACACAGGATTTCGGACGGCCAGGCAAGCCGCTGGCGCACGAGCCAGGCCAGCCGCGCGGTGAGTGCCGCGGTTTTGCCCGTGCCCGCTCCGGCGAGCATCAGCACCGGTCCTTCGGTGGTTAGCACGGCCTCTCGCTGTGGCTCGTTAAGGCCAGCGATCAGCTGTTCGTCCCGGTGTTCGTCACCGAGAACATGGTGGGCCACCGGCTCGGCGAGTTTTCGCCGACCCGGAAGTTCACCGG
>JAHRVR010000086.1 GCA_019090585.1 Sphingomonadaceae bacterium | reverse complement strand
GCCAGGTCGGTGAGTCCGTCGCCGTTGGCGTCTCCGGCGGCAGCAGCGGTAGGGGTCCCAGCGACCAGCGCGACGGGGCGGGTGCCGTCTCGTGGCCATCTGCTGTCCATTCGGCTTCCCCGGAAATTGGTTGACATGGCTACGAACCTGACATAGCCTCTTTGTTATAAGAATCGTATCGTAAAGAGGGTGGCCTGCACCTGTCAGACTCACCATTTTGAGTATTCCAGCTGTGGTTTGAATATCACCTCGGAGCGACAATCTTTATCGGTACTTATAAGTATCTTGAGCGGCTCATTAGAACTAGGAGTGTTGTATGATTATTCGGGATCCGGAATACTTTCGTGATTGGACGACGGAAGATTTCATCACCAATCTGCAGGAGTTCAGGTCGAAGTATCCTTATGGGCTTCATCCGATTATCGACGCCATGTGCGAAGGCGTAATGAGCCGTGAGAACCTCAAGGAATTTTTGATCCAGTGGTGGTGGTTCGGGGCGATCGGGGCCGAGCAGACTTTTCCGACGATTCTGGCCGGTATGCCGATCGACGCTAGTCTGTATCCGATCAAGAAGAAGATCATTACCAATGTGTATGAGGAATTTTACGTTCCCGAAATTCACCCGGAAATGAATGTCGATATGATCACCAGTGGCTGCGGGATCAGCCGCGAGGACGTCTATACCGCGCCAATCTTCTCCGAAACGAGTGCCTTTGTCGCAGTCATCGAGAGATATGCAGGGCAGGGTTGGGCCGAGGGCATAATGTCGTTGATGTGGTCGCTGGAAAGCCAGTCGCCGGTACAGTTCGAGCGTCAGGGCAAGGCGCTTAAGGAGCAGTACGGGTTTACTGACACCCGCTTCCCCGACATCCACGTCGAAGCCGACATGGAACATGCTGGCGATGCCGACGATTTCGCTCGGCTGATTGTTACTCCGGAAAACATGATGGACATGTGGAACGCAGCGGCGGACAGCGTGATGGGCATCTGGAACTGGCATGGATCGATGTACCAGCGCTTCTTCCCCGAGGGTCATGAATCGCTGATCAAGAAAGCGGCCTGAGGCACATACTGCGGCAGATAGATAATCTGCCGCGAGGACGTTCAGTGGTGTCCAGCCAATCGAATGCCGGGTTGGACACCGCCACGTGCAGGCGATATTCGTCGAGCGCAGGATTCTGAGTTTGAGGCTGCGGAGCAGCAGCGCGTTCTTGGACATCGGACCGGTAACGGGCGGGGCATGATCACGATCATCCTGTCGCCGGTTCTGGAATCCCGACGAGCCAGCTCCGCGATTGTTGGGTTCGATAGAACTTCAGTCAATTTCTAGGCATACGGATCGGTCTCTGGTGGAGGATGGCATTTCATGAATGAGGCAAGAGAAGTCGGGGTCGGTGATCTTCTTTGGACCCCGCCCCACCCGGAGAAGACGAAGCTTGCCGTCTTCCAGGCCGTCGTCGAAGAGCGCATTGGTCGCACATTCGATGAGTATAGCGACTTTTGGCAATGGTCCGTCGAGAACCTCGAACTCTTCTGGGAGCTTGTCGCCGAGTATTTTGGCGTTCGATTTCATAGCCCTGCGGACACTGTTTTATCTGACCATAAATTGCCGGGCGCGCGGTGGTTTCCGGGCGCACGCCTGAACTACGCGGAGCACGTGATCGGCCACGCCGAGAGTCAGGGCGACCAAGCTGCGATAATTCATCAGGATGAGAGCGGCCAGGAAACGGTTCTGTCATGGAGCGAGCTTGCGGAGCAGACCCGCCGTGCGCGCCTGGTGCTTAAGGATCTGGGAGTCGGCGAAGGTGACCGGGTCGCAGGCTATCTTCCCAATTCTGTGGAAACGGTCATAGCTTTTCTGGCCTGCGCCTCCCTCGGCGCCACATGGACATGTTCGTCTCCTGATTTCGGATCGGCGACCGTGGTAGACAGGTTTTCGCAAGTCCAACCAAAAGTCCTGATCGCGAAACTGCAATATAGCTACGGCGGCAAGACCTTCGATCGGAGTTCGGTTCTCGCCGAGATTGTTGCCGCGATGCCCAGTGTCGAGGCGGTGCTGCTCTTGCCCTCGCCAGTCGAGGCCGATCTTGGTGACACGCCCGTCCACGACTGGGACGAAGCTCTGAAGGCAAAGGCAACGGTGGCCGACGCGCTTGAATTTGCCTCGCTGCCGTTCGAGCATCCCCTTTGGGTGCTCTATTCGTCGGGGACGACGGGCAAGCCCAAAGCAATTGTGCACGGGCATGGGGGTATTCTTCTGGAACACCTCAAGTCCCATTCCTTGCATCTCGATCTTGGACCCGAGGATCGCTTCTTCTGGTTCACGACGACGGGTTGGGTGATGTGGAACGTGGTGGTGGGAGGCCTTCTGACAGGTTCGACTATCGTCCTCTATGACGGTAATCCCGCATATCCCGATTCCCGAACTCTATGGTCGCTGGCCGAGCGGCAGAAGATCACATATTTCGGCGCGGGAGCCGCCTTCCTGACAGCCTGTATGAAGGAAGGACAAAGGCCCGGAGACGAGTTTGATCTCTCGAGTGTCCGTTCGATCGGTTCAACCGGGTCTCCGCTAAGCGTTGATGCGTTTGCCTGGTGCTATGACGCAGTGAAGAGCGATGCCCATATAGCATCGTCCAGTGGCGGAACCGACGTCGGCGGAGGCTTCATCGGCGGGGTGCCGACACGGCCCGTGCGCGCCGGTCAGTTGCAGGGGCGGATGCTTGCTGCGGCGGTCTATTCCTTCGATGATGGCGGCAACCCGGTCGTAGGCAAAGTCGGCGAAATGGTAATCACAAAGCCGATGCCTTCGATGCCGCTCTATTTCTGGAACGATCCCGGCGATGTCCGTTATCGGGAGAGCTATTTCGAATATTTCCCCGGCATTTGGCGGCATGGCGATTTCCTGGAGATCACGCAGGACGATCAGTGCGTCATCCACGGCCGGTCGGATTCGACCCTTAACCGGTTCGGAATCCGCATCGGCACGGCGGAAATCTATCGTCTCGTCGAGAGCCTGCCCGAGATCGCGGATTCGCTCATTGTCAATCTGGAGTTCCAGGACGGAAGCTACTTCATGCCGATGTTCGTTCAGTTGCGGCCAGGAGCAAGCCTTGACGATGCACTGAAGGGGCAGGTCAGGGATGTCATCCGCAAGAACGCCTCTCCCAGACATGTTCCCGATGAGATCATCGTAGTTTCCCAGATACCCTACACGATGACCGGGAAGAAGATGGAAGTCCCCGTCAAGAAGATATTGCAGGGCAAGAAAACCTCGGAAGTTATCAGCACGGATGCGATGCGAAACCCTGAAGTGGTTGGGGAATTTGAAAGCTTCCGTGATCTCAGTCAGTCGATAAAGCCTGCCTAGTCATCATTCCGGGGCGGTAATTATGTTGAACGCCTGTGGCAGTGCGTGTCCTTCCCCGCTCAAGGGGGATTGGAGACAACTCACGCCCTGGCTTGCCGAAACGACTGCAAACGCCGGAGTATTCCCGGATGGATGCCGGAAAGTCGGTGTGATCTCGACGATGGAGCCATGATGAAGACCAGAATTACGGAGCTACTGGGTATTGAGCGTCCGATCGTTCAAGGCGGTATGCAGGCGGTGGGCGTTGCTGAGCTCGCTGCGGCGGTTTCAAACGCAGGCGGCCTGGGCATACTAACCGCACTGACCCAGCCAAGCCCCCAGGCATTGAGCGAGGAAATCGCTCGCTGCCGGGAAATGACCGACAAGCCCTTCGGGGTGAACATGACGGTGATGCCCGCGATCGAGCCGCCCGACTACAAGGGCTATTGCCGCGCCATCATCGACGCCGGAATAACCGTTGCCGAGACTGCGGGCACGTCGGCCGTTGCCGATGTCTGGGCCATGCTGAAGGAAGCCGACGTCACGATTGTCCACAAATGCACGGCCGTGCGGCATGCGCTTTCGGCCGAACGCAACGGCGTTGACGCAATATCGATCGACGGCTTCGAATGTGCCGGGCATCCGGGGGAAGACGATATTCCGGGTCTCGTGCTGATACCGGCAGCCGCCGACAAGGTCAGGATTCCCATGCTCGCCTCGGGAGGCTTTGGCGATGGGCGCGGCCTTGTCGCCGCGCTTGCGCTGGGAGCAGACGGAATCAACATGGGCACAAGGTTTTGCGCGACGCAGGAAGCGCCGATTCATGACAACGTCAAACGCAAATACATGGAGAACGACGAGCGAGGCACAAACCTGATCTTCAGGCAGTTTCGCAACACGGCGCGGGTCGGAAAAAATTCGGTCTCGGACGAGGTTGTTGAGCGCCTGGTGTCGCCCGATGCCGAGTTCGCCGATGTCGCTGATCTGGTTCGCGGCGCGAAAGGGCGCGAATTGCTCCGAACCGGAAATCTGGACGAAGGCATATTCTGGGCCGGAATGGTTCAGGGCCTGATCCACGACATCCCCACTGTCCAGGAATTGATGGACCGGATCATGGGCGATGCCGAAGCAATTATCGCGGACCGCCTGAACGCAATGTTGGACGGATGATATGACCTGAGTTGGCATCCGTCACGCCGACTTGTCGCACGAGAGGTTCTTATGGCTGGTGTTCTTGAAGGATTGCGGATTATCGAGCTGGCAGGGATCGGTCCGGCTCCATTTTGTGGAATGATGCTCGCCGATCATGGCGCAGAGGTCATCAGAATCGACCGGAAGGGCGGCGGGTTTCAGGTCCCGCACACTGTTCTGTTTCGCGGAAGGCGGTCGATCACAGTCGATCTGAAGGAACCCGAAGGCGTTGAGCTCGTGCGCCGGTTGTGCGCGAGCGCCGACGGGCTGATCGAAGGGTTCAGACCCGGTGTCATGGAACGTCTCGGTCTGGGGCCCGAAGAATTGTTGGGCCGGAATGATCGGCTTGTCTACGGCCGTATAACTGGCTGGGGCCAGGAAGGACCACTGGCACAAAGGGCCGGGCACGACATCAACTATCTGTCGATCGCCGGAGCGCTGCACACAGTTGGACGCCATGGCGAGAGGCCTGTCCCCCCTGTGAACTATGTGGCCGATTTCGGTGGTGGCGGCATGTTGCTTGCGTTCGGAATGGTGTCGGCGCTGCTCGCCGTGGCGCGGGGCGGCAAGGGGCAGGTTGTGGACGCGGCGATGGTCGACGGAACCGCCCTGATGCTGGCCATGAACTGGGGGCTGATGGCGGCGGACATGTGGCGCGATGAGCGCGGCTGCAATCTGATCGACGGAGGCTCGCACTTTTACGATACCTATGAAACAGCCGACGGAAAATTCGTTGCAATCGGGCCTGTGGAACCGCAATTCTACGCCGAGCTCCTCGAGAAACTCGATCTTGCCGATGATCCGGATCTGGCCAGACAGATGGACCCCGACACCTGGGAGGCCGGCCGGCGCAAGCTGGAAATAGCATTCAAGACCAAACCCCGCGCATATTGGGAAGAACAGTTTTCGGACACTGATGCGTGCCTGAGTCCCGTGCTCTCCATGACCGAGGCAGCCGAGCATCCGCACAACGTGGCAAGGGGAACATACGTGGAGATCGACGGTCAGGTGCAGCCCGACGCCGCACCGCGTTTTTCCCAGACGCCGGCCGGAAATCTGGATAATCCCCCGCGCCGCCCGGACGATGAAGATGCTATCGTTCTTGAGACGGGATACTCACAAGCAGAAATCGATGCCATGCGGAAATCGGGCATTATCGCTTGAACCGGGCCTGCCGGCGTCAGCCCCGGCGGGGCGCCAGGTTCCGATGACAAACGCTTCCTCGGGGCCGGGGCCTGATACGTGCGTGGCCATTGCGGCCAGAGGCAAGTGGACGTTCCGCTGGAGGCGGCCTTATGGCCCGGTTACTGGCATTCCGGGGGTCAGGCCTGATTGATCTTGGTCAGGCGCTTTGCATGGGATTTCTTGCTTCGCTCGGAATCGAGCATTTCAATTAGCTGTCCGCGTACCTTGCCGAGGATAAAGGATAACTTGGCCTCTTCGGCTGGAGTGGCGGCAGCGAGAACATCGCGGTAGAATTCCTGCGCCTCTTGCCTGATCCTGTTGCCGAGCTCGACGGCCTCGGGCTTCAGATAAACCCGCCGCGCGCGACGATCCTTATCGCAGTTTTCTCTGCGGACTAAGCCCCGGGCTTCAAGCCGCTCAATGGTTCTGCCAATCGCTGCCTTGTCGAGTTCGATCTCGTCAGCGATCTCCACTTGCGTCATGCCATCGCACCGCATCAGATAAGCGATGATCCGCCACTGCGGGCCTGTGATTCCGTACTGCTCAACACGCAGATTGAAGACTTTACGAAATATCCTCGTGGTATCTGCCAGGTCAAAACCAAAGTCGGTTGGCCAATGGGTTGAAGATCCGG
This sequence comes from Sphingomonadaceae bacterium, assembly GCA_019090585.1. Lineage (GTDB taxonomy): Bacteria > Pseudomonadota > Alphaproteobacteria > Sphingomonadales > Sphingomonadaceae > Novosphingobium. Next base: position 2,366 of record JAHRVR010000086.1, on the reverse strand, counting down.
TTTCCACCTTGCGGCTTGAATTTTGCTCGTCGGTCAACACCCAGTGAATTTCATTCTAGAGCCTCTACAGAATCTTCAGGATAATGGCGAGGAACCGTTGGTCCTCTCAGGATTTCTCATCCAAGTTGACTAAACAACTATCACTGGGAGGAATCGATGGCAAGCGACGTCCGAACTTTCTCAGGCGAGCCGAAGATCCGGTCCATATATGCGATTCGCGCCTCTAGCAGTTCCGGGAAGTGGTTTCTGCTGGTCCGTTCCCCCGTCAGCGATCGATAGATGGAAATGGTAATCTGCAGGCCTATTGTCCGGCCGGAGAGACGGTGTCGGTCGGAATGTTCCGCGCCAATGTGAGGCCGGTTGCCCGGGCCGCGTGGATAAGCAGGTCACAGTGCCATTGCGACATTTACACGCAGTCCCTAGTAGAGCACGCATGTCAGCTGAAATCCTGGATAACAAGGGAAGAGGTCAGGCCTCGTGGAGGTGGCCCGCAATCCACCCTGAAGCCCGCAAGTTCGCCGCAATTTCCGCGCTTGCGTGCGTTGCGGTCGCGCTGGTTGGCTGGGAAACGTTGGCCTGGCCATTGGGCGTTCTGACGCTCGGTATTCTGGCGTTTTTCCGGGATCCACAGCGCACTACGCCGCGCTGCGAACGCTTTATTCTGGCGCCGGCCGATGGTCTGGTAACGCTTATTCAGGAGGTTCCGCCCCCGCGCGAACTGACCATTGATGACGGCCGCGGTGCACTGGTGATGGGGACAGAGCCCGTTACCAGAATTTCGATTTTCATGAGTGTCTTTGATGTGCATATCAATCGCTCGCCCATTGGCGGTACGGTGCGCAAGGTAATCTACATTCCCGGAAAATTCGTGAATGCGGATCTCGACAAAGCGAGCGAAGAGAACGAGCGCCAGCATGTGTTGGTGGAGCGCAACGACGGGCTGGCTATTTGCTTCACCCAGATTGCCGGTCTGGTGGCGCGCCGGATTGTTCCCTTCGTAAAACCGGGTGACATCGTCGCCGCCGGGCAGCGCGTGGGCCTGATCCGGTTTGGCAGCAGGGTTGATGTCTATTTGCCCAGCGGCACTGGCTCGCGCGTTCTGCTGGGGCAAAAAACCGTAGCAGGTGAGACGGTCTTGGCCGAACTTGAACAAGCCGAATTGATTGAAGGTGTCGTGCAGTGACGGGCGATGGCCCCCGGCGCAGAGGGAGCAGGCTTCCCAAGGTTTTAATGCTGCGGGCACTTGTTCCGAATGCGATTACGGCTGCGGCCCTGTGTTCCGGCCTGACCGGGATACGATTTGCGATCGCGGGCGATTTTGAGAAGGCTGTCTTGGCGGTCATTCTTGCCGGGGTGCTCGATGGAGTGGATGGCCGCGCGGCGCGCCTGCTCAACGCTCAGAGCAAGTTCGGGGCAGAACTGGATAGCCTGGCCGATGCTATTTCCTTTGGCGTCGCACCGGCTCTGATAATTTATCTGTGGTCCCTGCAGAATCTGCCGAGCATAGGCTGGATAGCTGCTTTGGCATTTGCGCTTTGCTGTGTGCTGCGCCTTGCACGCTACAACGCGCAGATCGAATCGTCGGAAATGCCGCACAAGGAGGCAGGTTTTCTGACAGGCGTACCCGCTCCAGTGGCTGCCGGGCTTGCTTTCCTGCCGCTCTACCTCTGGATTATTAGCGGACGGAATGAATTTGGCGAACCGCTTGCGGTTACTGTCTGGATGTTCCTGATCGCGTTTCTGATGATTTCTGGCCTGCCGACGCTCAGCTGGTCGAAAATGCGGCCACCGCGCCGAATCAGGATCGAAGTGATCGCTGTGGTTGGCTTGTTGGTAGCGGCCCTGTTGACCGAGCCATGGCTGACACTGGTTGGGATCACCGCAGCTTACTTGTTGCTGATCCCGGTGGGCCTCATAGTTTATGCCAGGGTCAAGCAGCGGCGCGCAAAACTCTCGGATCCGCAGGACGTGTTATCCGGCGATTGAAATTGGGGTGCAGCACGCGGCTCTGCGTCGACACTTTTACTTCGGTAATGTGCAGGTGGATCTCGTCTCCGGCCGAGCATTGTTGCAACACATTGCGCAGGGCGAGGGCGGAATGTCCGTAGGAGCGGACCGTCAAGAAGATTGAGCCAGCCGCAAAGGCCGCGCCAAGGGCAAACAAGGTGGCGAAAAGGATCGCGGTCATAATCGACTTCCTTTGTTACAGCCCGGCATAGTGCAGTGGGAGGGCTGTGGAGCGCTTGTGGAAAACCAAAATGTGTTCTACTAATGTTCCAGATGGCTCTTGTTCGCTTTTTGTTCTGATGTGTCAAGCGATAATCTGACCGGGTTGGATGCTAACTGCGCTCGCTCGCCTCATGTCG
>JAHRVR010000085.1 GCA_019090585.1 Sphingomonadaceae bacterium | reverse complement strand
CTAGCCGTCGGCAGCGTCAGATGTGTATAAGAGACAGATCCCAACCGCTAGCAGATCAATCAGGGGAGACAAAACATGCAAATTCCGTCCTGTGCGCAATCTAGGGATGACAAGCGTTGCCAGCTCTGACAGGTTCGGCGCAAGCGGGGGGACCAATGCTTGTCGGAAAATCTGCCTTACTCATAAATGAAATGCAAATCGGGGTCGTCGATGCGGCCCATACCGGCTTCCCTGCCCTGGCCGCACAAGTCACCGCACGCGGCATCATCCCCAGGATCGCAGCGCTTGCAGACGCATTCAGAAAGGCGGGTGCGCCCGTGTTCCACGGTCCGGTCAGAGGCCGCCCGGACCGCGCCGACGTCAAGCCGAATTCGCTAATCACCGCGCTCTCGCTGAAAGGCCAGCCACTGGCCGAAGGAAGTCACAGATCGTCCTATGTGCCGGAGCTTGTGCCGCAAGACGGCGACTTCGAGATCGTGCGCACCTCCGGCCTGATCACGATGTGCGGTACGCAAATGGACGCTGTAATGCGCAGAATGGGCATCGAAACACTGGTTCTGACCGGAGTTTCAACAAATGTCGGCATACCCGGCAACGCCATCACTGCAGAAGAACTCGGCTATTACGTTGTTGTCGCAGAAGACTGTATTGCCGGAACCGACCCGGATACACACCGCACGATCGTCGACAATCAGCTTCGCATGATCGCACGCATCATGCCCAGCAAAGAAATCACCGCCGCCCTTATTGGCTGAGTATTCCAGTCTCGCAGCGAGAAAGTGGTGCCCAGAAGAGGACTCGAATTTTCTAAGTAAACAATTGTTTTAATTTACCTATATTAATTGGGTTATCAATGTGGCCCCCACAATGGCCCCCGTTTGCTTATTTCTGAAAAGGTTGCGGCCTTCACAGATTGACCTTTTCAGTAATTCACTGCTCAAATCATCCAATGTCATACACGTTTCTAGAGCATCAATTTTCGTCAATGTTCGACAGAAGCTGGCCTCTACGCTGTAAGCCGTCCACTTCCTTCTCAGCTTCAAGGATAGCCCCTTGCCATTTGATGCCGTCTCCCAGACTTTTCCTTTTGCTTGATGCCGTCTCCCAGACTTTTCCTTTTGCCACTTTGGCTTGCCACCCCTAAACCCCGCTGGATGTTTGCAGAGCAGATTAAATCGTACATTTTGATCAAGTGACTGTCGGTCCGTGGACTGATGGTCACTTCGGTATAGTCTAATACCATGGATTTCAACGATTCTACATTTCTAACAGCATTCGGCGCCAATCTACGTGATGCCCGTAATAATGTCAAAATATCGCAAGAGGAGCTTGCCTCACAAGCGGGTTTGGACAGAACTTACATCAGCCTCCTCGAAAGAGGAAAGCGCAATCCCAGCTTGGTTTGTATTGGCAAGCTGGCGGAAGCGCTCAAAATTCCAATCAGCGATATTTTTGATGCGGAAAAGAGGTCCTCACAATGACTGCTTTGACCATTCAGGAATTACACCGTATTTTCTTCGATCTTACCGATGGCTGGTCATGGGAGATTCAAGGCTTTCTGGATGCAAACAATTACGTCCACCCCATAGATTCCGATACGAAAGTGATCTCAACAGTTTTTGAGAGAATGTCAGCTCCAGCCCTAAGAAGCATTGCCAAAGAGTTTGGTTATATTGTCGAGCTAGCCAATCAAACAACTTACCCAGATTTCACCCTCACCAACTCTAGTACGGGTCATAGAATAGCTCTCGACATTAAATCGACTTACACAAGATCGAGAATGGTTTTCACACTAGGAGGCTATAATTCCTTCCTGCGAAACAACACCAAAAATATTCTCTACCCATACGACACATACACAGATCATTGGATACTAGGTTTTGTTTACAAACAGCTCGATCATTTCATGGATTATGATCTAGAAAACTTACCCTCTGCGGGGCAAATCACCTGCCCTTATGAAGTTGAAGCTGTGTTTATCAGGGAAAAATATGAGCTGTGCGGGCTTCGAGCTGGCAGTGGTAACACGAAGAATATTGGCAGTTTTAAAGGATCGCTCCCTGCCGATTTTAAGACAGAGCTAGGCCCATTCTCAACTTTCACGCGAGGCAAATCCGCATGCGACCATTTCTGGTCCAATTACGAGCTGTATGCGCCCATGATTAAGACCGAAAACGATCTGTTGAACCATGAAGATTTTGCGGAATATCTTTGATCCCTAGCTTTGTGGAATACCGATAATAATGTCTTCAGTGGTGTTTAGGCTTTTAGAAAGAGCGTATTTGTAATCCATTGCCTGATGGTTTTCTAAGGAATACCCCGCCTCATCCAGAACCTGCTTTAGGTCGGCAATGGATGGTTCTCCATCCCCTCTGTAACTTATCGCCACGGTAGCCTTTGGCCAACGCTTGATAATATCAGCGATTTCTTCCAGCCCGCCCTCTCTTGTTTTCCAACGAGAGGTGGAGCTTACAATGGGTTTATGTGGCGACTTAGTATTTCCCTCCTTGAACAAATCGTAATCAATCAATCCATCCAAAAAGTGATAAAATCCTGCATAATTGACCGCTACTTTCTTCTTGTTGAGATAAGGAGGGTCTAGATACAAAAAATCAGGCTCGACATCGATCTGGTCGAGGTTCTGGGTATTCATGCAAATTGATTTCCCATGACGTCCATCAAAGGGGAATTTTATCAATTTTCTGAAAAGGAAAGTCATGTGCTTTTCAAAGGAAGACCCCCACGTTTTGGCATTACCAAATGAACGCGGGACATCTTTTGTCCGCATATGAAGGTTCGCCCTATGGAATAGATTGTATGGGCGCTTCATCAGCATGGCTTGCCCAATGAGGTATATCAGCAAATCTTTTTCTAACCCATCATACTTTCTGATATTACTGCAAAACCTGTCGATTTGCCTATTCTCATCAGAAGTAAAGTATATTCCCTCGAACTCTGTCTCGACAGAATTGAATGCGGAATCGCCGTCGCCAAAAACGTCTGCAATCAACGAACCAATATCAAGAGCTTCTAGCGAGCTATGATCTGTGGTTAGCATCAGCCGTGCTATCGAAGCATTATACTTCAGGTAATCGTTAGCGGTGACAGACTTTCCCATTGACCTGAAAAGCAAGGAAACGCTCGACGTTCCACTATACAGGTCTAGCACGCTCTCAAATTCATACCCCTCACACACACGGTATATGAACGGCAAGAGCTTACGCTTTGAGCCTTGGTAGCGCGTAGAAGGAAAGCAGGAAAACAAATCTTCGATGCGAGATGAGTGTTCACCATGGAGGGCAAGAGACTGTTGGAGCATAGTTAAATGCTATTTCGATAGTGACTATCAGTCAACCCCATGCCGTTGAGAGAAGTTCACAATGAGGCTCGTTTGATGGTAGAATTTAAATGTGGGACAGACCGGGAAGCCGATCCCCGTGAATGGATCGCGGGGGCTTCGCATTGTTGAGGGAAGCGAGGCTCCCGTTTTTTAAACTCATTTGCGCCAAATTTTCTGTAGCGGTAGGTCGTGGGAGCACCGGCCCTAGGCTACTCAGTTATGCGGTTCACGGCAGATACTCATACTGGATACTGAATATGCAGTAAGAACCGCGCCCGATAGACGCTATTTGCCAGCCGCGTATTTCCGCACGGTTTCTTGAACAATCGCCGCCAGCCGCGCTTCATCATCGGCTGGCGTCTCTTTGCCCAGATTGCGGATCAAGTCTGCCTGTTTTTGCGGGGAAAGATAGCCGTAACTACTGAAAGTCGTCAACACGCCCTCATGGCCTAGATTTTGTGACCACGCTTTGAACGTCTCAACAGTTGTGCACTTTTGCTGTCCAAGCAGCACCAGAGTGTTCCGAAAGCTATGCGGATTGAAATAGGGCAATCCAGCCGCCGTAAACGCATCCTTAAATATGGTGCGGATCGGCCCCGCATTGCTCCAGCATTCGCGGCAAAGCCCTACCGCCTGAAAGCCGCCGGTTTCGCCCAACCCCATCTGCGTTTTCGGGAATAGCGGATCATCATCGCCCCAATGCAGCACTTCACGCAAATGTTGGCACCATTCCGTAAAGATCGCCAGCGCATTGCCGCCAACAGGAAAAAACCAAGTCGAGAAGCTCTTTGACGCCTTTGTGTTCACGTTTCGCGCATCCTGAAAAACTACGCCTTCCGCCAGATTGACGTGCTTCAATTTAAGCGAAGCCAGCGCGCCGTCCCTTGCGCCGGTCAATATCGCAAAGGCAATCAGCGCCCGGTTGCGTTTCTCAATATCAGTGACGGCTGGCATGGTGGCCAGCACATGGCGCACTTGTTCCAGCGTCGGTGCAGGCTTCTGGCGCGTCGCCTTGGCAATCCGCACGTCCTTTTCCGACAGGTTGAAATAGTCCGCATCGGCATAGGCTATCTTGGACTTATAGCCCGGCTGGCCAGCAAGCCAGATGAAAAACGCCCGCAATGCCGACAGGGTGGAATGCACCGTAGCGCGTGCCAGCGGCTTGCCCGTTCGGGCATTCTTCTCAGTATCCAATTGACGCTTGAATGCCTTGGCCTGTTCGCGGTGAAACTTCTTAAAATCCTTGAAGCAAGTGGCCGTTTCAAACCGTGCCAGTGCTTTAGCAACCTGATCGATGGAAGCTTCGTCCCGTCGCTGTGCTTCCTTCAGAAAATCGAAATATTCGCGCTTGATTCGGGTGTTTGCAGCGTTGTGCTTTGCCATGTCTCAGGCCTCCTTGGGTTTGTCACAATTTAGGGAAGGTTGCGCCCGCACTACTATGCTTGATGCTACCTCCCTGCGCTGGACATCCAGATTGGGCATTATAACCTTGATAGAGGCCAGCCGCGTGCGCCGGTGCATCATGGCGCCGCACGTTTCGCACATGGCTTTGACGTTGCCCGTAGCGGCATTTGTGGCGGCATATTCCACCATGCCCAATGCGGGTGCTTTTGGCTCGCGGCACTTGAAACAATAAAGCTGTCCCGGCTGGAGCGGGCGCTTTGCCGCCTTGCGCCGTTTACCCCACCATTCCTGAAACTCGGTGCCAAGGATCAGCGTAGGCTTTGCCCTGTCAATCGGAGGCAGGTCCTTCTTGAGCCAGCAGCGCACCGTATGCTTGTGCACCCCGAGAACGTCCGCCAGGTCGGTGACGCTATAGGATCGGTGCAGCTTGGCGCAGCGCGGATTGATCCGCTTGGCAGGCATGACGTTCAGTCCTGCCCAGCAACGAGCCGCCGGATCGATTCCGCCCTGATTAGCGTGCGCCGTCCCAGCTTGAACGCCTCAAGCCGCCCATCGGCGATCATGGCGTATATAGATGTGCGGCCCATGCTGAGCGTGCGGGCAGTCTCATTAATCGAGTAGGCGTGCTTTTCCATCGGTGATGCTCCTGCATGCTGCTGCCGGGTGCCAGCGGATGCAGGTAAGCATCAGTGAATCGGCAAGAATTGTCTGACGATAAGGCCGGAAATGGGCCGAAAATTCGACCGAAGAGAATTTCAGCCTTGGCCTCAGTTCTCTTTTAATCTGTCCCAGATTGCCGCTGCATAGGGCCGAACAGTGCTTTCGCCGGGCTCTGCGTCACCTTTGCGAAGGAAAGCGATCAAAGCTCTCTCTATGTCGGCCTGCGCTTGCGGCTTCAGGTCGTTATTGTAGAGCTGCCCCCAAATGGCGTTCGTCGCGCCTGCCCAGTCGTACTTAGGTTTTCGACCGCGAAGGGACATCTCGAACTCTTCTGGCTCAGCCTCAATTCCGAATCGCCCCTCAATGCTCGCTTTCAAAAAGTGCACAGCACTCAGGGTAATGTGCACATGGCCCATCGGCGACGATCCACGGCCCGAAAACTTGCCCAGCTCCCAGTCCTGATTGCTCGCATCGGGTTTCGTGAATTCAGTCCAGAACCAGGGAGGTATATCCCACTCGCGCTCGTCAAAAATCGTATGGGGGACGTCTCTGCCCCGCTTGGTGCCTTGCGCATGAACAGCTCTGGCTGTGACGAAGCCTAGCTTCGCCTGCTCAATTATCAGCCCCGATGGGTTCATTATTTGAGATTGGGCAGAGAAATACCGGCGAGTCTCATGGGCAGTTATCCAATCCTTGTTTCCAGCAACAGAAAGACTTTGAGCTATTTGCGCCCGCTTCTCAAATTCGACGAACTCCAGAAGCCCAGACAGGGCGAACGACACTCCGAATGCCTGTAAATGGTGTTTATGTTCTATCCAGTTCGAAAAGTCCCCCGCTTTCCAATTCTGTTCTAATGCGACGTTGCCCTCAGCCCACCAAAACTGCTTGGGCACGTCAGCCCATTCTGTCCGCCGGTCGCCGATGATGAGCAATCGCGCTCGTGCTACGATCAGCCCCGCATGCGCCCGCGCGCAAAGCGCGAAGCTGCTTCCGCAAATCTCCAGTGCCTTGCTTGCGGGAATCCAGTGTTCAGCCATGCCCGTTAGTATGCGTGACAGCGCACAGCTGCGAAACTAGCTAAGCACAACTATCCCCGGCGAGCGTTTGCAATAGGCACTACTTCTGCGCCCGTCCGCAACGCGTCCAGATAGTCGCTCCACCATTGCGCCATTTCCAGCCGTTCAGGCCAGTGAGCGCCACGATGATACATGCCCCGCACAGTCGTATCCTTGTGCGCCAACGCGCGCTCAATTGCATCGGGATTCCATTTGCCGGACTCGTTCAGCATTGTGCTGGCAGTCGCACGAAAGCCGTGCGCCGTCATTTCCTCGCCGGTATATCCCAGCCGCCTAAGCGCCGCGTTGATCGTGTTTTCAGACATCGGGCGGTTGCCTGGGTATAGCGAAGAAAAGACATACTTCTGCCCGGCACTCAGCGCTTCTGCGGCCTGAAGGATCGCGACCGCCTGAGTGGATAGCGGCACAACATGTGGACGCCTCATCTTCATTCGCCCGTCCGAAAGCGACCAGACCGCGTTGTCCAGATCAAATTCGCTCCACTCCGCCTTGCGAAGCATTCCTGGCCTTACAAAGACATGCGGCGTTAGTTGCAATGCCAGCCCCGTCAAAGGCTGCCCCTGATACCCATCGATTGACCGCAACAGGCCGCCCAATTCGGCTGGATCGAGTATCGCGGCGTGGTGTCTGACAACAGGCGCTGTCAATGCGCCCCTGAGCATCGCTGCTGGATCGCTATCGGCGCGCGAGGTTGCAACAGCATAGCGAAACACCCGCCCAGCAAGCGACCGCATACGGCGCGCGGTTTCCAGGTGGCCCTTGGCTTCCACCTTTTTGAGAGCAGCCGATAATTCTGCCGGAGCAATATCAGCAATCGGGCGTCCGCCGATTGATGGCGTTAACAGGCTCAACAGCCAACGCGATTTTTTGATCGTGACCGCCGCCCGGCCTTCGCGGCTGGCCTTATCCAGATATTCCTCGGCAACCGCCTCAAACGTTGTGACCGCGTTCAGCTTTGCTGCCAGTGCATCGGCCTGCTTGACGGCACTTGGATCGACGCCATTTGCGATCATGGTGCGTGCTTCATCGCGCCGCGCCCTTGCATCTTTCAGGCTCACATCGGGATAGCGGCCAAGGCTCAGCTTCTTTTCCTTGCCCGCAAAACGATACTTGAGCCGCCATAGCTTGCCGCCAGCGGGCTGGAGCAAGAGAAACATACCTCGCTCGTCAGCCATCTTGATCGGCTTGGGACCGGGTTTAGCCTTTCGGATCGCAATTTCAGTTAGTGCCATGTTGGGGGCCACTTTTGAAAGCCAATTGGAAGTGGCCCCCAACGTGGCCCCCAATTTGACGCGATTACACGCGAACATTGGCGAACGCTGCCGGTTAGACCGACGACGATTCTAGCAGATTTCCGGGGTTTTGTAAGGTTTCAGCGGACTTCCGCGAACAAAAATCTGGTGCCCAGAAGAGGACTCGAACCTCCACGCCCTTGCGAGCGCCAGCACCTGAAGCTGGTGCGTCTACCAATTCCGCCATCTGGGCACACAGTGCGAGGCCTGAATTCACCTCGCTTAGGCAGGAGCGGGCGGATAGGATCATGAGGGGCGATTGTCAACGCTGCATCTATACGCATGCGCCTATGGCCAGTTGCCGAAACGGGACCGATTGTGCCAATGCGGCAGGACGATAGGTCGCCCGGCGAATCCGATATGGGAACAGGCCGCAGCCGCACTTAAGGATCACAATTACTCATGAGCACGAGCGAGCGTAACGAATTGTCAGGCAAGGCCGTGACCGTCCTGGGCGGAGGCGGTTTTCTCGGGAAGCATCTGGCCCAGGAACTGCTTTCACGTGGGGCCAGACTGCGTATCGCAGACCGTCACCCGGACCGGGCTTTTCGGCTGAAACCGCTCGGCGATCTGGGCCAGGTCGCGTTCATGCACTGCGACGTCACACGGCCAGAGACGCTTGGACCAGCGCTGCGCGGCAGCGATGCGGTGATAAATCTTGTCGGTGCGTTCAAAGGCGATCTTGATGCGATCCAGGGCATTGGTGCAGGCCGCGTGGCCAAGGCAGCGGCAGAGGCAGGCGTTGGCACCTTCATCCATGTCTCGGCGATCGGCGCCGATGCCAGCTCATCTGTCGATTATGCGCGAACCAAGGCAGAGGGTGAGGAAGCCGTGCGCGCGGCCTTTCCCAAGGCCACTATCGTCCGGCCATCGCTGCTGTTCGGTCCCGATGACAATTTCGTGCAGATGTTTGCCGGGCTGATTGCCCGCTTCCCGGCATTGCCGGTTTTCGCGCCCGATGCAAAGCTGCAGCCGGTTTTCGTCGACGATGCCGCAGAAGCGATCGGCGCTCTGCTGTCCGATCCGGCCAAATATGGCGGCAAGACCATCGAACTGGGCGGGCCGGAAGTGATCACCGTGTTGGAACTGAACCAACGCATCGCCAATGCACAGGGCCACAAACGCGGATTTATCGAATTGCCCGATGGCGTATCGTCCGCCTTTGCGACCTTGACCGGCTGGCTTCCCGGCGCACCGATCACCAGCGACCAGTTCACGCTGCTCAGCGCTGGCAATGTCGTGTCAGGCAAGCGCCCCGGCTTCAAGGCGCTGGGTATCACGCCGCGCCCACTCAGCCTGTTCCTTGACCGGTGGATGATCCGTTTCCGCAAGCATGGCCGCTTTACTCAGCAGTCCGCGTAACGATCAGGAAGGTGGGGTTGCGATGCATGTCGCGGCCAGATCAGCCAATTCAACCATCCACTTGGGCATAATGGCTGGGCGGCTGGATCACTTCCATTCGCTCGGACAGCAAGGGCCGGAAGCTTGGCCTGCTCTTGAGGACAAGATACCAGCCGCGCGCCTGCTCATGGCTCGACCAGTCGATGCCGCCAAGGTAATCCGCGACCGATATTTGCGCCGCCGCAGTCAGATCGGCCAGAGTCAGGGTTGAACCGGCGAGCCAAGGGCGATGATCGATCAGGTAATCGATATAATAGAGGTGTTCATGGGCCAGGCGCATGGAATTGCGCAACATCCCGGAATCGGGCGGCTCACGCATGATCAGCCGCTTTTTCATGCGTTCATGAAGAAGCGGCCCGGTGACATCACCGAAAAAGCTCTCATCGAACAAGGCGATTAGACGGCGGATTTCCGCCCGTTGTGATGCCGTCCCGCTTATGAGCGGGTTCTTGTCGACCGTTTCCTCAAAATACTCGCAAATCGCACGGCTGTCACACAGCGTAAGTTTGCGCTCCGGATCGTGAAGCACCGGCGTGCGACCGGCAGGGTTCATTGCGAAGAATTCGTCGCGCCCTTCCCACGGGTTCTCACGCCACAGTTCATAGCCGACGCCCTTCTCGCTCATGAGAAGGCGAACCTTTCGGCTGAAGGGACAAAGCGGGAATTGGAAGAGCTGCCACATGAAGGCTCTATTTGCCCAAGCGGCGGCGCAGCGTCCAGTCTGCGACGTGAGGAAGTGAATCGAAATCAAGTGGATAACTAGCGCAATGCCCGTATTGCATGCCCTGAACCGCCCCTACATCAAAAAGCGGGCTGATTGACCGGGTGCAGGCAGCCGATAAGAAGGGCCGATAAGAAGGGCCGATAAGAAGGGCCGATATGAAGGGGCAGCTGCGGATCAGCCAGCAAGGGGATGACAGGCCATGACCGCCAGAAATAACGCTCGCGCTTTCTTCCAGGACGGCAGACAAGAGACCACATATCGCCAGTGGATCGAAGAAGTGCCCGTCGCGCTGGAATTCAATGGGCTCGCCTATGCGGTGATGATGGCAACGCCGCGCGATCTTGAAGATTTTGTAACGGGGTTTGCCTTGACGGAGGGCCTGGCCGCGACCGCTGGCGAAATTCGCGATCTTGCCATTGCAGAGACAGACAAGGGCTGGATCGTCCGGGCCTCGCTATCGGGTATGGGCGCTGAACAAATGGGCGAAAGGGTGCGCACCCGTGTTGCGGAATCAAGCTGCGGTCTGTGCGGAATCGAAAATCTGGAAGCGATAGCCCGGCCGCTGCCGCAAGTGGCAAGGCACGAGAAGATCGGGTCCGGCGCAATCTTTGCCGCGCTCGGTAAGCTGCGCGGTCTGCAACCACTGGGGCAGGCGACCGGCGCGGCCCACGCTGCCGCCTGGGCAAATGACACAGGCGAAATCGCCATGGTTCGCGAAGACGTGGGGCGGCACAATGCAATGGACAAGCTCATCGGGGCCATGGCCCGCAAAGGCAGCCCGCTTGCCCCCGGCTTTATCCTGTCAACCGCGCGGTGCAGCTATGAGATCGTCGAAAAGGCCGTGAAAACCGGCGCAACTACGCTCGTGACCATATCGCTGCCGACCAGCATGGCAGTGGAAAGGACCACGAGCGCGGGCCTCAGCCTTTGGGCACTGGCCCGTGAGGACAGCGTATTGCTGATAAATGACGGTAGTGACTTGTCCGCCTGAAGGCGGTTTTCACCCCGCCCCGCACTTCCGCCCAATCACTTTGAGAGCAGGAATACCGCATGTTCGGCCCGCAAGTTGGCTGCTGCGGGACTGCGCCGCTTATCGCCCGAAAGGAACCAGGCGTTCTCCACCTTGATGTCCATTGCGCTCAGGAGCGCGCGGAAATCATCAATTGAAGAGAAGTGAATATTGGGCGTTTCGTACCACTTGATTGGCAACTGCCGCGTCACCGGCATACGCCCGCCCCACAAGAGCGACAGCCGCACACGCCAATGCGCAAAATTCGGAAAACTGACGAAGGCGCGCTCGCCAATGCGCAGCAATTCCCGAAGCACAAGCGCGGGCCGCATCGTCGTTTGCAACGTCTGGCTGAGGATCGCGTAATCGAAAGCACCGTCTGGATAAAACGCAAGATCCCTGTCGGCATCGCCCTGAATCACAGACAGCCCCTTACCGACACATTCGGCAACATTGGCCGAATCGATCTCCATACCGCGCGCATCGCAATCTCTTTTGTCGCGCAATGCTTCAAGCAATGTGCCGTCGCCGCAGCCGACATCGAGTATGCGCGATTGCTGCGCGACATTCTCGGCAATGACGGCAAGGTCGGGGCGAAGATTGTTCATGAGCGCGCTCATTGCTTCAGGAACCCATCGATCACCCGGTCAAGCGAGGGCACATCCAGCAAAAAGCTGTCATGGCCGAATGGGGCGGAAAGCTCCACGAAGCTGACCGGTGCACCCGCCGCGTTAAGCGCATGCACAATGTTGCGCGATTCCGCCGTGGGATAGAGCCAGTCTGTATCGAAGCTGATGAGGCAGAAGCGCGCGTCGGTCTGCGCGAAAGCACTGGCGAGGATGCCGCCGTGCTCCTCCGCCAGATCGAAATAGTCCATGGCGCGGGTTATATAGAGGTACGAATTTGCATCAAAGCGATCTGTGAAACTCAGGCCCTGATGCCGCAGATAGCTCTCCACCTGAAAATCAGCATCGAACCCAAAGGTCTTTTCTGCCCGGTCCTGCAAATTGCGGCCGAATTTCTCGGTCAGCCCGGTTTCGGAGAGATACGTTATATGCGCCGCCATGCGCGCCACGGCGAGGCCCTTTTCAGGGCCGCCCTTCTTCGCATTTTCGCTGTGGCCGTAATAATTGCCTTCGCGCCATTCCGGGTCGGCCATGATCGCTTGCCGGCCGACTTCATGGAAGGCGATGTTCTGCGCCGAATGCCGCGCAGTAGAAGCAATGATAAGCGCAGATGCCGTGCGGTCCGGGAAATTTGCCGCCAGCGAAAGCGCCTGCATACCGCCCATCGATCCGCCAACAACCGAATGAAGCCGCTCAATCCCCAGCGCATCGAGCAAAGCGACGTGGCCGCGCACCATGTCGCGAATGGTTATGACCGGAAAGTCCATAGCGTAGGGCACGCCATCAGGACCCGAACTGGCAGGCCCGGTCGAGCCCATGCAACTGCCCAGAACATTGGCGCAGATGACGAAGAAACGGTCAGTATCGATAGGCTTGCCGGGTCCGACCATACGCAGCCACCAGCCGGGCTTGCCGGTAATGGGATTGGGGCTGGCGACGTAATGATCGCCGGTCAGCGCGTGCGCGATGAAAATGGCATTATCGCGCGCGGCGTTCAGCTCGCCATACGTCTCATAGGCAATGCGCACGTTTTCCAGCGACCGGCCGCAATCGAGCGAGAGCGGATCGGGAAGGTCCAGCACCGTGGTGGTGGTTTTGATCGGCGCGGTTGCCATGGTGTTCCGGCAATTGGGGGCTGCCCGCTTCCCTGTCAATCGCAGGAGGCAAGGTTGTTACGGCCAAGGCATCCACCCTGGCCCAGCCGCACCGGCCCACACCCCATCTGTCAGGATGAATAACCACACTGTCAATCAGCGTCCCTTCCCGCTAAAGCGCAGGCGGAAATGGCAGATTCAACGAACCCTCCCAAGGCGCCCAAGGCCAAAGAATGGATCAGGGCGATCCACGCCTATGTCCCCGGCAAGTCGGTGGACAGGAACGGGCACGCGCTCATCAAGCTTTCGGCCAACGAGAACCCGCTGGGGACAAGCCCAAAGGCACTGGCGGCAAGATCCGGGGCTGCGGCGGCCTCGCTTTATCCTGATCCGGCAAGCGCGGCCTTGAGAGAGGCAATAGGCAGACATCGCGCCATTGATCCTGCGCGTATTGTCATGGGCACCGGCTCGGACGAAGTGCTGAACCTTGCCGCACAAGCTTATGCCGGGCCGGGCGACGAAGTGATCTATGTGCGTTACGGTTTTACGGTATACGATATCGCGGCAAGACGCTGCGGGGCAACGCCTGTCGTCGCGCCGGATAACGACTATGGCAGCGATGTCGACGCACTGCTGGCGCTGGTTACGGATAAAACGCGCGTCATCTTTCTGGCCAACCCCAACAACCCGACGGGAAGCTATCTGCCGCAAGGCGAGGTGGCGCGGCTTCATGCCGCGCTTGCGTCAGATGTGCTGCTGGTGATCGATCAGGCCTATGGTGAATATGTCGCACCTCAGGACGATGACGGGGCCATGACACTGGCACAGCGCCATGAAAACGTGCTCGTGACGCGCACATTCTCGAAGATTTATGGGCTGGCCGGAGAGCGGATCGGCTGGGGCACGGGCGCGCCCGAGATCATCGATACGCTTAACCGCATACGCGGGCCGTTCAACGTCTCTAACACTGGACAGGCCATGGCGCTTGCGGCGCTGGACGACCAGAGTTTCGTTGAAGAATCGAGCAATCACAACCGCGCCGAACGCACGCGCTTCGCCGGGAAGATCGAAGCACTGGGGAACCACGGCCTGAGGCCATTGCCCAGCGAGGCCAATTTTGTCCTGATCCTGTTCGAAGGCGCACTGACCGCAGAAACGGCTTATGAAGGGCTGATGGAGCACGGCTATATCACGCGCTGGCTGCCCGGACAGGGTCTCCCGCAAGGGCTGCGCATCACCATCGGCAAGCGCGAGGACATGGACGCCATTGCCGCAGCCCTTGCTGTTATGGCAGAGAGCGCAGGATGAGCTTCAGCACTATCGCCATCATTGGGCTTGGGCTTGAAGGCGGCTCAATCGGGCTGGCTACGCAGGCCCATCTGCCTAAAATTCACACCACCGGATACGACCTTGATCCCGGCGCCCGCGCCCAAGCGCGCGAACGCGGTCTGGTGCATGAGGTTTGCGAAACCGCAGCCGATGCCGTGAAAAATTGCGATCTCGTGATCTTCTGCGTGCCGCCCGGCGCAATGGG
>JAHRVR010000084.1 GCA_019090585.1 Sphingomonadaceae bacterium | reverse complement strand
TCTGGTTGATACGCCGGGGAATACCACCCGATGCCGAGAATATCTCGGCGAAAACGCGTTGATCGAATGCCGGATTGCCCTGCCATCCCACGCATGTCATCCGATGCTCTATATATTGCTGCACTTCATTGGGCTGCATCGGTTCCAGATGGTGGGTCGCGATCACACGCTGGCGCAACTGCTCAAGCGAAGGATGATCGGCCAAAGTACCGCGAAACTCGGGCTGGCCCAGCAGCAGTGTCTGCAACAGCGGATGGGAACCGAGCTGAAAATTCGAAAGCATGCGCAATTCTTCGAGCGCCTCAATCGAAAGATTCTGGGATTCGTCAACGATCAGCAAACAGCGACGTCCAGCCCTCGCCTCGTCATGCAGAAAGCTCTCAATTTCGCCCAGCGCAGTTGCCTTGTCGTGGCCTTCAATCATCAGGCCGAAAGCCTGAGCCACAACATGCACAATCTCTTCGCCATCAAGCTTGCTGGTCACGACTTGCGCCGCGGTCAGACGGGACGGGTCGATTGTCGACATCAGATGGGCCACAAGCGTGGACTTACCCGCGCCGACCTCACCTGTGATGACCACAAACCCTTCGCCCTGTGCCAGACCATAGCCCAGATAGGACAGCGCCTTGCGGTGCGTCAGGCTCTCAAAATAGAAGGATGGATCGGGGGTCAGCTGGAACGGCCGACCGCTAAGTCCATAAAAATCGTCGAACATCGTCGCTTTCCTTCAGTCTCAGAAACGGTAGCGAACGCCCACCAGGGCAGACGCTGTCCAATAGTCTTCAGGCAAATCGGACTCTGACAGTCCTTCTATGCCCAGCGCAGCCCTGGCCGAGATGTGGCTGGTCAGACGGCGGTGATATGCTGCGGTTGCGCCCCAGGCCTTGGTATCGCCAGAAAAGGTGCCTCCGGATTCGATCCAATTGGCGTAAAAGTTGGTCTCAAGGCTCGAATGCTTGTTCATTTCGGCGGTAAGATAGGCGACCAGCCAATAGTTCTCGTCCACCGCGCCATCTGAAATCGCAAGCACGGTGCCCGGCGCGGCGATAAATTTGCGCCGGTCATATCCGCCGCCGAGTCCAGCGCTCAGCCGCCCGAGGCGAACTGCATAATTGGCTGCCACACCGCGAGCCCGGAATGCCGAGGACCGCAGCGAGCCAAGCGCGCCTGAAAGGCAGCTGCCATCCTCAAGCGAGGAAACACAGCCGGAAATATCGCCGGTCAGAGGATCGCGAATGGCCGCAAAGTCAGTCGGCAACAGGGCCAGCGCGCGATTAAGCTCTCCGCCGAAACCGGCAACATTGTCGTAAACCGCAAAGTTGAGCGATGTGTGCCTGTTCGGGGCGTAACGGAATGTTCCGGTAATGCTGGTCGAACCATAGCGGCGGCCGACATTGGCACTCAAAGCCGTGCGCCGCGATGGGCGCCACATTACTCCGGCATCCCAGATCAGCCCATCGACATCGTAAGCCAGAATGCGAGGCACGCTCTTGTCAGTCACGTAGTTTCCGCCCCGCCCCACGACCGGGACGCCATCGCTGCCTCGCACCGCATCACGGCTGGAAATCTCAACTCTTTCATAACCGACTGCGCCGCTCACCGAGAGACTGGGTGATACAGGAACCGTTACAATCGCCTTCGCCTGCATATCCTCGACCCGCTGGTCGAGATTGGCCACGTCTTCACGATAGTAGCTACCGCTGGTGCCGATACCGACGGGCAGAACCTCTCCCGGCTTGAGCGTGGCAGAGACGCTTGCCGAGTGCACAATGCTGTCGTCGAAAATGTCTTCGGCTGGTCCGTCCGGAGAGACGATCCGCGCGTTTTCCTGTTCAACCTTTGAATAGCCGATGCGGTAATTGGCGTTCAGCGCCACATCTCCGGCCATCGTTGACACGGCAGGTCCCGCATAAACCGAATAGACCTGAACAATCTGGTCCCCGGCGAACGGCGAACCGGGCACAGAAGCGCCATCGCGCCCAAAGCGTTCCCGCGTGGCCAGACCGCCAGCATGAAACTGAACCCCCGGCGCAACAGTGGCATAACCGCTGGCAATTCCGCTCGCGAGGTCACCCGCAGCGTCCTCATGCCCCCAGTCGATCCGGCGTTCGTAACGAAGCGAAACCGATCCACCACTGCGCTTGCCCACCATCGACGCGTCGGCGCCGACCGCTACACGGGTATAAGTGAAGGTCTCATTCTCCGGAACATTCCGGGCTGTGACCACCTGAGCCACCTCAATATAGGGTTCAAGAAAAGTGCCCCGCTCATCCGGCCGCGATCGCTTTAACGAGCTTTCGCCGCCAGCGCCGCGATCCCCTTCTCCAGGGCTTTCACTGCCTTGGGAGGTGTCGCCATAATCGATCGACTGGGCCATCGCTGGAACGAACGATCCGCCCGCGAGAAGCAGACCCGTGATGAGGGTGGTGGTGAAACGCCGTGTCATTGCTCTACCCTCCATATCCGTAATATGATCCAAAGCTCCTGCCACTCGAGCTGAAATGCACTGCATTGAGCAGAAGCTGAATGTTGGGGCAGGCCGAAAGCAGCGAAATCGCGTCTTCCAGAGCGCCCTGACTGGTCTTGTCGGCACGCGCCACGACGACGACCTGCCCTACATATCTGGCAAGCGCGGCAGCCGGCGATGCGGCCAGCGCGGGAGGTGTATCGAACAGAACGATCCGGTGCGGCGCATCTTGCGTCAGGCGGTCCAGCACTTGCGCACCGCGGGCCGATCCCAGATATTCGGTATCAGCGTTCGTGCTGCTGCCGGCGCGAAGCACCCAAAGTCCGGGAATATCTGTGCCCATAACAAGATCGAGCGGATCGATTTGCGGATCTGTCAATGCATCCATAAGGCCCGGCCCATCGGGAATACCCAGCACGCCGGGCAGCGAAGGCTTGGCCAGATCGGCATCGACCAGCAGGACTTCGCTTTCCATTTCAGCCGCCATCGACAGCGCAAGGTTGACCGCGCAATAAGTCTTGCCCTCACCGGGATGCGGAGAACTGATCAGGATGCGTTGCGCAGCAGCGCCGCTGCCCTGACGGCGCAAGTCAGACGCATTGACCAGCACTTGCCGTTTGATGATACGAAACTCTTCCAGCAGCGCGGTCACCGCTCCTTCAGGGACAATCAGGCCCTGTTCCTGAAGCTTGGCGCGGTCCACTGGATGTCTGTGCCCGGAAAATTTCATCGGCTCCGCAATCGCAGCGGTCTCTGCAACGGGTGCAGTATCCGCAACGGGTGCCTGGGGCTCGGGAACGGCTGAAGGTTCCGCAATCGCACCTTCCGGTGCCGCGGGGGCCTCAACCGTTGGCGGGGCCAGCGGTGCGGCAGTCGGCAAGTCAATGGCAGGCAGGCGCACCTTTCGGTGTGGGCGCTTTGATTTTAGCCCCTGCGGGACAGGTGCCGGTTTGAAATTGCCCAGATCGAACGTATCGACCGCGCGCTCAATCAACGTGCTCATGCCTTTGCCCGTTTCGCCGTCATCTTCGGGCGGGACCGGGATTTTGCTGTGTTCCGTCATCCGGGCCTCCTCAGGCGACCATGCCGCGCTGAATGAATTCAGCAGCGAGAAGCAGAACCAGGATTCCGCCCAGCGCAGCCGTCGCGCCGTAGAAATATTTCATTTGTTTCTTCGCGACTTTCCGGGCCGCGTCGGAAATGCTCTCCGATATCGCGCCGAGCACCGGCAGACCCGTCGCCCTCTCCAGACCCGCCGAAGTGGCGAAAGTGGAGCGCAGCTTGCTTAGCGCGAAAGCTGCGGCGCAACCTGTGCCGATGCCCACGATCAACACGCCGAACAAAAGTAACGGACGGTTGGGGGCAGCCGGCGCCAGCGGCGTCGTTGGCGGATCGACGACTTCGAATTTCACGGCCTCGCGCTCGGTCTTGACCTCACCGCGCAGGCGCAATTCCTCGCGATCCTGCAAAAGCTCGTCATACTGGCGGCGCAGCACGTCGTAGTCGCGATTGATCCGATGGGCCTCACCGGCCACTTCCGGGTTGTTGATCTGGCGCGCCTTGAGCATCGCCAGTTCAGACTGCATCGCGGCACGGCGCGATTGCAGCGCCATCAAGTTGGCTTCCCGCTCCGCCCGGATCGAAAGCAGCGAGGTATATGCAGGATTGTTTATGCCGCCGCCGGTCTTCGTTTCTGCCTTGGCAGCGACCTTGAGCGAAGTAATCTGGTTCGTCACACTGATCACGTCAGGATGGCTGCTTGTCAGCCCGCGGGCCCGCATCCCGGCCAGATCGGCCTGAGCGGCTGCCAGCGAAGAGCTTGCGCTGCCCATCGTCCCGCCGGGCAGGCTCCGGGGTGTTCCGGCAAGCTGGCCGGAAATCGCAGCGACAGCGCTTTGCGCCGCGACGATGTCGGCTTCTATATCGCGCAGCTCCGTGCGCGTTGATTCCATACGCCGGATATTGACCGCGCCGCCCTGGATCATCTCGGGATGTTCGGCTTCGAATGCCAGACGCCGCTGTTCAGCCGCTTCCAGCTCTTTCTCGCGCCGGGCGAGCTGCTGGCTCACAAATTCCAGAGTCTCGGTCATTTCGCTGCGGTTGCCCGAAAGGTTTTCCTCGCGGAATATGTCGATCATCTTCTGCACGATTGCCTGTGCAAGCTTCGCGTTCTCAACATCCGAAAAGGAACCGCGGCCCGAAACTGCAGTGATCTCGAACAGATTTTCCTGTTGGCTGAGAACCTTGATGTCCTCTGCCAGCTTAAGAACCGTGACTTCCATCTGCCGGGGCGTTTCGATCGTGTCGGCAAGCGACGTGGAGCGAACGACCTTTTCCAGATTAATCGCGCTGGTCAGCGTCTGGCGGATGCGCTCTATATCGCGCTTGCGATCGTCCACACCGATGCCGACCTGTTCGGCAAGTGCATCGTCAAGCTGCACGAAAATGCGCGCGCGCGATTCATAGCTGTTGGGGATCAGCGCAACCGCGAGCCAGCCCAGAAGGCAGACTGCCCAGGTCACACCAAGAGCCAGCCACCGCCTGTTCCAGACGCTGTAGATTGCTGAAAGAACTTCGTCGTAGAGCGAATTCATAGGGGCTGCCTTGTCCTTCCTTCGCTCAGAACATGCTCTCGGGGATGATGATCACATCGCCCGGTTTAAGCATTACATTGGCCTTGCTCTCGCCCTTCTTCAGCAAGTCGCCGAGACGAAGGGAAAATTCCTTTTGCTTGCCTGCCTGCTTGTCGAAACGGATCAATCGCGCACGGTTGCCAGCGGCAAATTCGGACAGGCCGCCCACTGCAATCATTGCGTCGAGCACCGTCATATTCGCGCGGTAGGGGATTGAGGCCGGTTTCTCGGTGGCACCAACGATCCGCACTTGCTGGCTGAAAGTGCCGGCAAAGGTGTTGATAATGACCGAGACCAGCGGCTCTTCGATATATTGCGACAGCTGCAACCGAACATCCTCGGCCAGCATGGACGGGGTCTTGCCCACTGCGGGCATGTCGGTAATCAACGGTGTCGTAATCCTGCCATCGGGACGGACCCGGACTTTCGCGCCCAGCTCAGGATTGCGCCAGACGAAGATGGTCAGCTCATCGAGTGGGCCGATCACATATTCTTCGCCCGGGCCTTCCTGCAGCGATACGAAAGAGGCCGGTGGAAGCTCAGGGCCGGATGCCGAACCGGCACAACCAGCCAGCGCAAGCGTTGCCATCGCGCTCCCTGCAATCAGGCTGGTGAAACTGCCCCGGCGACGAACTTTCGACATCTGCACAACCCCATTTGCGCCGGGCCACATCTGCAGGGGATACAATCCACAGCACGAGGCCTGACAAAACCAGCCTCCGCTATCGTTAAAAAAGGTGAATATTGCGTTAGCCTTGATCGGCAATATTCGGGCAATCCCATATCGGGACGCCCCATCCGGTAATCTTTAACCCTTGATCACACTAGGATTTCCATCGCGGCGCCTTGCCCAAGGAAGTCCGCCGGACTGGCGCTGGCACCGTAAGCCCCGGCGCAAAAGACCACCACGACGTCACCGGGCTCCGACTTGGGAAATCCGCCCTTGTTGGCAAGAATATCAAGCGGCGTGCACAGGCAGCCAACGATGCTGGCTTCCTCTTGCACTTCCGCGCTAAAACGTGTGGCGATGGCCGAAGGGTAATTGCGACGAATGACCGTGCCAAAATTGCCCGATGCGGCAAGCTGGTGGTGCAATCCGCCATCCGTAACAAGAAAAACCTCACCATGGCTTTCCTTGCGATCAATGATCGTGGCGAGATAAATCCCTGCTTCACCAACAAGATAGCGGCCCAGTTCTATACAGAATTCGGTCTCTGCCAGTTCTTCCGGCAGCACCTCGAACTGCTCACCGAGTTTTTGCCCGACTGTCGCAATATCCACTGGCTCATCACCGGGAAAATAGGGAATCCCGAAGCCGCCGCCCAGATTGCAATGGGGAAGCGGCGCATCGCTCTCGCGCGCAAGTCTGGCGGCCAGCGCAAGCGTCTGTGCCTGCGTATCGGCGATCGCATCGGCATCGAGCGCCTGACTGCCTGCAAAAATGTGAAAACCGCGCCACTGCGCCCCGCTGTCGATCACGCGGCGAACAAGCGCAGGAACCCGCACCGCATCAAGACCAAAAGGCTTTGCTCCGCCGCCCATCTTCATGCCCGATCCCTTAAGGTCGAAATCGGGATTAACCCTGATCGCAAGCCGCGGTGTCACACCCAGCGTCTCGGCGATGGCAATCGCCCGCTCTGCTTCCGCCTCGGATTCCAGGTTGAGCGTCGCACCTGCACGGATCGCAGCTTCCAACTCGCAATCCCGCTTGCCCGGCCCCGCAAAACTTACCAGCGAGGGATCGATCCCGGCTCCTTTGACGATCTCCAGCTCTCCACCAGACGCGATGTCGAAACCGTCTACCAATCCTGCAAACAGATCCAGAACCGGAACGAACGGATTTGCCTTGACCGCATAATGGATCGCCAGCCGCTCCGGCATGGCCGCGCGCAAATCACTGACGCGTTGGCGCAAGTGCTCGCTCGAATAAACAAATAGCGGGGTCGATCCCGCTTCGGCTACGATATCCGTGACTTTCTGCCCGGCAATGGCAAGAACGCGATCAATCGCGCCGTATCCCGGTGGAATGGGTCCGAGCGGCTTCATGGCGTCAGCTCTGTCATCAGGCCCGCCCGATCAATCTTTCCATTGGGGCTTATCGGCATGGCCTCGCGCCAATGAATGACTTGTGGCTGCATGAAATTAGGTAAATTTTGCATAAGTTTACGTGGCAATTCTTCTTCTGCACCTGAAGCTCCAGCCTGACCTCTTACAACAAGATGGATCGCCTGCCCAAGCCGTTCGTCCGGAACACCAAGCGCCACCGCCTCTGCAATCAGTCCTGTTGCGAGCGCAACCTCTTCTATCTCCTGCGGGCTGATGCGATTACCCGCGCTCTTGATCACTGAATCGCGCCGCCCCACGAAATAGAGCAATCCTTCTGCATCGCGGCGAACCCAGTCACCCGACCATACCGCCATACCGCCAAATTGCGACGCGCCAGGCGCAGACTTGAAGCGTTCAGCGGTCCGCATCTCGTCCTGCCAGTAGCCCTGCGCGACAAGCGGCCCGCAATGGACCAGTTCGCCCTCCTCGCCATCGGCGGCAATCTCACCTGCATCATTGATCACGAGCACTTCCGCATGAGGAATCGCCTTTCCCATTGAGGTTGGATGCGTTTCAATCAGCGCGGGATCAAGGAAAGTTGAACGAAATGCCTCTGTCAGCCCGTACATGGCAAACACCCTCGCCTGGGGGAAAAGTGCGCGCAGCCTTGTGACCATGTCCGGCGTAAGCGCGCCGCCGCTATTGGTCAGCCGCCGCAAGCACTTCGCTGTTTCCTCCGGCCACTCCAGCTCGGTCTGCTGGACCCAGAGCGGCGGCACCGCAGCCAGCGTCGTTATGCCGTGTTTTCCGACCGCTTTCATCACGTCTCGCGGCATCAGGTAATCAAGCGGGAACACGCAGCCGCCAGCATACCATGTCGAAAGCAGCTGGCTCTGACCGTAATCGAATGACAGCGGCAGGACCGCCAGCGTCCGGTCATCACTCTCCAGCCCCAGATATGTTGCGACACTTTCCGCGCCGAGCCACAAGTTCGCGTGGCTGAGCATCACGCCCTTGGGGCGGCCCGTAGAGCCACTGGTATAGAGAATTGCGGTCAGTTCATCTGTGTCGGCCGAAGAGGGCGGCAATTCGCTGGCCAACGCCGCCGCTTCCTCAATCGCTTTACCTTCTTCGATAACCAGACAATCGCCGGGCACATCATCTGCTTCCAGCGTCGACAACCGGGCGGGCGTGCCAGCAATCAACACGGCCCCGCTATCGGCAAGAATATGGCGAACTTGCGCGTGTTTGAGCAACGGATTGACGGGAACGTAGATTAGCCCGGCCCTGGCGGCGGCAAGCGGCATCAGACATGTCAGCTCGCCCTTCGCCGCCCAACTGGCCACGCGCGCGCCTTTTTCCGGCACTTGCGCCGCCAGCCAGCCGGCCAGCCGGGACACACGACTTCTTAATTCCTGGTAACTACAGATACCCCCGCGAAGCACGAGCGCGGGCGCATTATCCTCTCCCCTTTCAGCGAGATGATCGAGCGGCCGGACTGATTGATCTGCTTCGCTGCGCATGTGTGGAAAAGGACTCCAGATGGGATACGGTGAGTTGATCGCGATCGAATATCACGCCGATCTTAAAGAAGTGCAATTGGATGCGCGACTCTCGGCGTTACTATCCCCCGCCCAGCAGCACGCCCCTTTCGACAGGCTCGACTGGCTGCAGGGGCTTGCCACAAGCTGTAACATGGAGCCGATCGTCGCTACCGCCCATGACGATGAATCGATCATAGCTCTGCCACTGAGGCGGTCGGATAACCATCTGACCAGCCTTGCGAATTACTACACGTTCCGTTTCCGCCCACTCACGATGCAAGACAGCGACCCCAAGGCGCTGCTTGGCGCGCTTGCCCGCGATCTGGCGGACAAGACCCACCGCATCACACTCAAAGGCGTGCCCGATGAAGACGGCAGCGCCTCGCTGCTGGAGAACGCGTTTCGCAATGCCGGCTGGACGGTCATTCGCGAACAGTGCGATTACAACCATGTCTTGCCGCTCAATGGCAGAAGCTGGGAGGAATATTTCGCCAAACTTCCGGGCAAGCTGCGTACAACCATCAAGCGCAAGGGCAAGAAAGTCGATTGCCGGATTATCGAGCGTTTCGACGAAGATGCCTGGCGCAGTTATGAAGCGATCTATGCGCAAAGCTGGAAACCCGAAGAAGGATCAATTGAGTTCCTGCACCGCTTTGCCGAGCAGGAAGGCGAAGCTGGCAGGTTGCGGCTTGGCATTGCCAGTGCAGATGGCGAAGACATCGCCGCACAGATCTGGACGGTAGAGGGCGGCACGGCCTACATTCACAAGCTGGCCTATCGCAGCAGTGCCCATTCGCTGTCGCCCGGTTCAGTGCTCAGTGCCGCGTTATTCCGCCATGTAATCGATCAGGACAAGGTCCAGCTCGTCGACTATGGCACCGGCGACGATGGCTACAAGCGAGACTGGATGGAAGAGGTGAGGCCGCGGTACCTGCTGGATATCTTCAGACCCACCTCTCCAAAGAACTGGATCCCGCTGGCAAAAACCGGCTTGCGGCGGCTTGCCGGAAACAGCAAGCGTGGCTAGAGGGCGATTTCTTTATTAGTATCTGCCGAGAGATATGAATGGAAAACGAGACCGACCTGCTTCTGCGCCGGATTCTGACCGATGTGCTTGGCCTGAAGCAGGGACAGGCCGACGGCTTTGCCGCTGAGACAGGCCTGTTCGGGCATTTGCCGGAACTTGATTCCATGGCCGTTGCCGGTCTGCTCACTGAAATGGAAGATCGCCTCGACATCGTGATCGAAGATGATGACATCGATGGCGAGATGCTGGAGACTTATGGCTCGCTGCTCGTCTTTGCACAGGCCAAACGCGCAGCGCCATGACCCCGCTCACCTGGCCATGCCTGCTTGCCGGTGGCGGTATAGCCGATGAATACGCCCTTGTTTTTGATCAGGGGCGCGCCGCGCGCCTTCTCATTATCCCTGCCCTGTTCGATGAAGCCAATCGCATGCGGCGCTTTACAGTCGAAGTAATGCGGCGCCTCGATGGTGCGGGAATTGACTGCATCCTACCCGATCTTCCCGGCACGAATGAAAGCCTGCAATCGCTCAAGATCCAGTCAGGCGATGACTGGCGCGATGCGATGCAATCCGCCGCCGATCATTTTGGCGCGACCCATGTGCTCGGCATCAGGGGCGGCTGCCTTTACGCTCCGCGCGCAATTCCCAGCTGGCATTATGCTCCGGTCAAAGGCGCATCGCTGCTGCGCGCAATGATCCGCGCCCGGATCATTGCCGCGCGCGAGGCCGGCCAGGATGAGAACCGCGAGAAGCTGCTCGAAACGGGCATCAAAGAAGGCATGGAACTG
>JAHRVR010000083.1 GCA_019090585.1 Sphingomonadaceae bacterium | reverse complement strand
TGTTCGGTGGGCCTGCTTGCCAATATTGGCGTTGCCGCCGTGCTGGTGCGCTTCGGCTTCCACGCATATCCCGCGGCGCTTGCCGGTATCGTTATCGGTTCTGTCTGGAACTTCGCGCTTAGTTCGAAATTTGTTTGGGGCCGTTACGGCAACTGATCGTCCCGTTTATGGAGCTGTGAACAGGCGCCAGCTTTCCAGTCAGCTCGAATTCGTGAAAACCACTGTGCCAACTGCAAGCGCGCGCCGCGCTTGCGAAGACGGGCCGGCGCTTCTAAATGCCGGACCATGAAAAGAACCACAGGACAGGACCGCGCGGCAACGCGCAAATGGCGCGCGGCAACCAGGGCCGTTCGCGGCGGCACATGGCGATCGGAACAAGGAGAGACGAGCGAGGCGCTGTTCCTCACTTCGGGCTATTCCTACGATGATGCCGGCACCGCTGCAGCGCGCTTCGCCGGTGACGACGATGGCATGACATACTCGCGCTTGCAGAACCCGACGGTGCAAATGCTGGAGGAACGCATTGCCCTGATGGAAGGGGCCGAAGCATGCCGGACACAGGCTTCGGGCATGGCCGCGATGACAACGGCGCTGCTCTGTCAGCTCAGTCCCGGCGATCACATGGTCTCAGCGCGCGCCGCATTCGGATCGTGCCGCTGGCTGGCGGACAACCTGCTGCCGCGCTTCGGTATCGAGACAACAATTGTGGACGCCCGTGAAAATGCCGCGTGGGAAGCGGCAATTCAGCCAAACACCAAGGTTTTCTTTTTTGAAACCCCGGCTAACCCGACCATGGATATCGCCGATCTGGAATTCATCTGCGGTCTGGCAAAGGCGCATGGGATCACCACGGTGGTAGACAATGCCCTGACCACGCCTGCGTTACAGCGCCCGATTGAATGGGGGGCGGATGTCGTTGCCCATTCCGCCACGAAGATGATGGAGGGACAGGGCAGGGTCAACGCTGGTGCGGTCTGCGGCAGTGAAGCGTTCATCAACGATGTGCTGCTGCCGTTTCAGCGCAATACCGGACCGATCCTGGCACCGTTCAATGCGTGGATCGTGCTCAAGGGGCTGGAAACTCTTGATCTCCGCGTTAGCCGCCAGAGTGCGAATGCGCTCAAGGTCGGCCAGTTTCTCGAAACCCGGGTGCCGGTGATCTTGCATCCCTGGCTCGAGAGCCATCCGCGCCAGGATCTTGCCAAGAAGCAGATGGACGATTGCGGGCCGCTCTTCAGCGTGGTGCTCGATGGCGGGCGTGAGCAGGCCCACACCTTGCTCGATGCGCTGGAACTGATCGATATCTCGAACAATTTCGGCGATGCCCGCTCGCTGATGTGTCACCCGGCCTCGACCACGCATCACAACATGGGCCCCGAAGGGCGCGAGGCAGCGGGTGTGTCGGAAGGCATGCTGCGTATCAACGTCGGTCTGGAAGACCCGGACGACGTGATCGAGGATCTGGATCAGGCGCTATCCAGGGCGGGGCTCTGAACACACAAGGCTTTGAATCAAACTCTTGTGCCTGGCCGTGGCTGTCCGGTGTTGTCGCGCGCCGGTTTCACCGCTAGGCTTGTTTGATTATGAAGGAACTCTTCCAGCATACCGCGACAACGGATGGCATTGTCGTTAGAGTGGCGGTGAATTTCCTGCCCGAACAGTCGCAGATTGATGCTGGCAAGTGGTTCTGGGTCTATCACATCCGTATCGAGAACGAATCGACGCATACGATTCAGCTTCTGACCCGCCATTGGCGCATCACCGATGGGCAGGGCATGGTCAATCTGGTTGAAGGCGATGGCGTTGTGGGTGAGCAGCCGGTGTTGAAGCCGGGCGAAACCCACGATTACGTGTCAGGCTGCCCGTTGGCGACATCGCAGGGCAGCATGGAAGGCCACTATCTCTTCCACCGGGAGGACGGATCAGAGGTCAATGCGATTATCCCTCGCTTCCCGCTTGCCGCGCCGGCTTCGGCAGGTTTTGACGGAGTGAGCCAGGTGCCCAAGACCAAGCCATGACTGCCAGGGCATTTCCCGCGGTTTGGTTTGGACGGGGCTGAGCCGGGCGCCGTCTCATGAAACGGACCCATCTGCCGCTGAACGCGCTGCGCGTTTTCGATGCTGCTGCAAGGCATTTGTCCTTTACGCGCGCCGCAGATGAGCTGG
The DNA here is from genome assembly GCA_019090585.1 of Sphingomonadaceae bacterium. GTDB lineage: Bacteria > Pseudomonadota > Alphaproteobacteria > Sphingomonadales > Sphingomonadaceae > Novosphingobium. The sequence continues at coordinate 1,540 of JAHRVR010000083.1, read as the reverse complement.
CCGTTACGCCCGCCGCGGTTGGGCAGCAGATTCGCGCATTGGAAGACCTGCTTGGCGTCGTCCTGTTTCGCCGCACCAGCAAGGGGCTGGAACTGACCGACGAGGCCACTGCCGGGCTTGGGGCCTTGCGCACCGGTTTCCTTGAGTTCGAGGAAGCGGTTCAGTCAATGCAGGCGGGGCAGTCCAGTCACGTCTATACCATTGCCGGTCCGCGTGAATTTGTGGCGGAATGGCTGGCGCCGCGGCTGGCCGCTTTCAAGCAGGCCAATCCGCAAGCCCGCTTCGTAATCGTCGATGGCGAGACGACTGATTTTACCGAAGCAAATCTCGATCTGGCGATCCGCTGGACCGAAGGACCGGGTGAGCTGGAGGGCGTCCCGCTTGGGCCAGCGGAACGGGTTGTAATCGGCGAGGGTGAATGGATCAGCTGGCCGGGCGATGCATCCTGCGAGGATGATGAGGAAGACCCCTCCGCTCCCGTTTCGGTAAGCGATGCAGGGCAAGCCGTAGCCGCTGCGCTGGCAGGGATGGGCAAAGCCCGGGTTCCCGCGCTGCTCGTGGCCGGCATGGTGGAAGCGGGAATCCTTCAGATCGTTGGAGAGGCTGAGCCATGTCGGCGTGGCTACTGGCTGGTCGCGCCGCGCCCGCAATGGCGGCAGAAGAAGGTGAAGGACTTGGTGGCCGCATTGACAGCCGCCTAATCCGAACTTTTCCTGGCGCCTGATCTGAATTTGGCGCAGCCCTCTCCTGAAACACCGCCATTAACGGTGCTTCGGGATTAGACGCCTAGAGATCGAGATCCTTGACCGGGCCGTCGAAATTGAGCCGCAGTTCATGGATCGCCTTTGCCAGTTTCTCCTGCGGCAGTCCGGCAATGTAGCCATCCAGGATTCGCTGATAATTGCTGATCATGCCTTCCACATCTTTTGAAAGGCGCATGAAATCAAAGCCCTCGGCATGAAGACCCGCCTGCTGAATCGGGATGTTTGAATAATCCTGCCTGGGGATCATGGGGAATTCGGCGCTGTTGTATGGCAGAACAGTCGGTTCCATCACCGGATCCGGTTCCTCGGCATAGGCTGTGAGCGACCAGATTTCGAAAAAGCACTTTTCCGGACCAAGCGGTCTGATTCGGTAGGCTGACATGCTGGCGAAAGTCGGAAGCAGGAAATAGTGCGGGAAGAAGAATTGCACCGGACTGACCGGGTTGGACTGCGATACAGAAAGGAGATCGGGGCATGGCTCACCCCGCTCTTTGAGTTTCTCCGTGATCTGTTGCATTGCCATTCCGAGCCACATCGGGACTGCCTGTTCGGCATCATTAGGTAGCGAATCGAGCGGAATCTCCCGCATGATGTCGACTTCCTTCTGGTGAATCATCCCGGCCATTCCGTGATTAAGAAGCTGGAAACTATGGATAAGTGATTCGATCGCTGATTTGACATCCACGCTTTGGGCCGACTCGCTTGGGCTTTCGCCTTCTTCGGCCGGGTTTTCGGGCGGATCGTATACGTTGGTATGCAGGCCGGGGCTTGCGTCA
>JAHRVR010000082.1 GCA_019090585.1 Sphingomonadaceae bacterium | reverse complement strand
AGTTTCCCTGTGGCCGATTGTCGATATCGGTATTCCGGTTCTGTCCGAATTCGCAGCCCCGAACCGCTGGAGTTTCGAAGCGTGATTACAAAAAGTTTGCGGGTCGGGATTCTGGCCGGGATCGGGATTGGCGCACTTGCCGGAGCCGCGCCAGCCAGTGCCGATACACTGCCCGAAGCGCTGGCCGCGGCCTATGCATCGAATCCTTTGTTGCTTGCCGCGCGTGCGCAGCAACGCGGGATAGACGAGACGGTTCCGATCGCGAGGGCCCCCGGCCTGCCTTCTATCACGACGGACACAACTTATACCGAGTTCGTCGAGAAGAGCGCCAACAACTTCACCAGCCCCGATCGGGTTCTCAATGCGCAAGTCCAGCTGGGCGTGCCAATCTACTCGGGCGGCGCGGTGCGCAACTCTATCAAGGCAGCCAAAACCCGAGTCGGGGCGGGCCAGGCCGATCTTCGCGGCACCGAATCAGCGATCTTTTCGCAAGTGGTTGGCTCTTACATGGACGTGATCCTTCAGGAATCTGTGGTCCGCCTGAGGCGAGGCCAGGTCGATGTTCTGGATGTGAATCTGCAGGCAACCAGCGACCGCTTTGAAATCGGCAATCTGACCCGCACCGATGTCGCCCAATCACAGGCGCGCCTCGCGCTGGCCAAAGGCGATGCGCGTTCAGCCGAAGCCAATCTTGCCGCAGCACGAGAAATTTATATCCAGCTGGTCGGCAAAGCACCGGGCAAGCTGGCACCGCCGCCGCCACTGCCAGAAGCGCCCCAAACGGCCGATCAGGCGGTTGCAATCGCGCTGGAGAATAATCCCGACATCATCGCCGCCAAGCAACAGGCAAAGGCTTCGAAATATGATGCTGAAGTTGCCGGTTCCGGCCGCCTGCCAACAATCAGCCTTTATAGTCAGGGTTCTTATAACGACTATTTCGATACCCTTGGCGGCGTTGCAGGAGCCGGTTTTGCCCAGACGGAGAAAACCGCACAAGTCGGCGCGCGGTTTTCCCTGCCGATCTTTCAGGGCGGGCGGCCCGCCGCCTTACGGCGGCAAGCCCAGGCCTATGCCACAGCCGCGATGGAAAACGAGATTGCGATTGAACGCGATGTAATCGCCCAGACCCGCGCTTCCTTTTCATCCTGGATTGCCGCGCGTGAAGTGATCGAATCGACTCAGTCTGCGATCGACGCAGCAAAACTCAGCCTCGAAGGCGTGCGCGCGGAAAACAGCGTCGGCAACCGCACGATTCTTGACATTCTCGATGCCGAGCAGGAATTGCTTTCCACTCGGGTCCGTCTGGAGACGGCGCGGCGCACTGCCTATGTTGCCGGCTTCTCTCTGCTGGCGGCCATGGGCCGGGCCGAAGCGCGGGATCTGGGCCTGGACGGCGAGATTCTTTACGATCCGCAAGACAATTATCGCCGGGTCCGCGGCAAGTGGTTTGATTGGGACCTTGAGCCCATGTCGGAACCCGAAGCCACAAGGACCATTGACACACAGGTTCAGGATGGCGAGGTTCAACCCCGGTAATTTGCTTTAGGCGGTTTCAAGCCAGATGGGATCACTTGGCGACTCAGAATTCGCGGAATAACAAGGATGTGGAACGGTCGATCTGTTTCAAGCAGATCGGAAAACGCTCTAGGGGGACAGCAAGTGCGGCCAGCCGTTGAACCGACCGTCGAGGAAATCCTCGAATCGATCAAGCAAGTGATTGCGCGCGACAACCGCGCAGGCGCCGCCGATGTTCGCCGACAACGTGAGACCGATGGCCTGCCCGATGATGAAGGCAGTGAAGATACTGCTGCGGATGAAGATATCGCCGAGGATGATGTTCTCGATTTGTCAGAGAGCGCCGAGTACGTCGTAGATGAACCGGCCCAAGACGATCCTGCCGAGAATAATGAAGGCGGCGACGAGCCACTGCTGAACGAGCAGACTCAAAACGGCATGCGCGAATCATTGGAAGCGCTTGCCCTTCTTTCCAAACCAGGCGCTCAACCGCAAATCGTCCGTTCTGGCGAGACCTCACTTGAAGGACTGGTTCGTGAATTGCTGCGGCCCGCCCTTGCCGAATGGCTGGACAAGAACCTGCCGCCGCTGGTCGAGAGGATGGTCTCCGACGAAATCAGGCGAATCTCCTCAAAGAAAGGCTGAGCAAACAGGCGCTGGACCCGCGCCTGCTCGCCGCCTAAGCGCTCTCGATGCCTAAACCTGACCCTTTTCTGCTGGAGCCCGGTCGCTATCCGTTACACGTCGAGATCGGCCTGCGATTCAGCGACCTCGACGTGAACCGCCATCTCAACAATGTTTCGCTGGTCGACATCCTGCAGGAAGGGCGCGGCCAGTTTCACCGGGCGAGCGGCATGAACCAGACAACCAGCACTTTCGCATGGATGGTCGCCAACCTGTCAGTGCAGTTTGTTGGTGAAGCCTTCCACGGAACACCGGTTGTCTGCCACACGGGGCTGCTGTCCCTTGGCAGGACCAGCCAGACGATCGCGCAACTTGCTATGCAGGACGGCAAAGCCGTTGCTTATGCCGAGACTGTCATGGTCACCATGGCTCATGGCAAGCCTGCCCCGCACGCTTCTGATTATTGTGAGCAGATCGAACCATGGCTGATCGCCCGTTGACCGAGCCCGCCAAAGATCTGGAGCAGGCCAAGCGCGCTTTGGCTGCCTATGGCGGGGACCAGACCAACCGCCACATATTCCTGTGCGGCGAATCGCAGAAAGGCGCCTGCTGCGACCGCGAAACTGGCGCGGCGGCATGGCGCTTTCTGAAAGCGCGGCTCAAAGAACTGAAGCTCGACAAGAGCGGCGGGGTCTATCGGACCAAGGCTGATTGCCTGCGCATTTGTGCAGCCGGTCCGGTCGCCGTCGTCTGGCCCGATGGGGTCTGGTATCACAGCTGCACACCGCCGGTCCTTGAACGCATAATCCAGGAACACCTGATCGGCGGGATTCCTGTTGAGGAATATCGGCTTACCCCGCCCGAATAACACCAGCGGTCAGCCCATCGCGGTTTACCGCCCCGCTCGAAATCACTGTGATTGGGTCACTCGTCCTCAAGCGGATCGATGATTGCATCATCGTGGCCGGTTGCACTGGAAAGGAACACGAGCCCCATCAGCGCCGACATAAGCAGCATTGCAAAACCTATGCCCAGAGCCGTCGCAATATAGAAATGAACCGAAACCAGCCCATTGCTGCGATAAAGCAGATACATGGAGCCAAGCACCATCGTAATGGTGACCAGCATCATCCAGCGCATCAGCCGCCTGTATCGCGCCCAGGCAAAGGCAGCACGTTCCGGATCGTCTAGCGGGGATTTCGGGATCATGGCCGCACCTTTGGGGCGGGAATGGCAATGAAACAAGCTGGTAGTTGCCTCTCGCGATGCAGGAACGCGGCAAATTTGGCACTCCCACGGACTTTGTGGCATAGTCAGCCTCTCACGAAAGGAGAGGAAAGGATGACTATCGGCCGCATAATCGAGGGCCGCAGCCCTGCGATCCTTACCTGCGAGGCCCATTGCACAATCGGCGAGGCAGTAACAATCCTGGCAGAGCGCAGGATCGGCGCCTTGCCCGTCATGGAAAACGGCGCCGTAGTCGGAATGTTTTCAGAGCGGGACGTGATCTACAAATTGCAGGGATTGGGATCACAGGCGCTAGTGATGTCGGTGCGCGATGCAATGACCGCTCCGGCCGTAACGGTCTCTCCGGAAACGGAAGCTCTGGAGGCGCTGTCACTGATGACTCGCCGGCGGATTCGCCATCTTCCGGTCATGCAAGGCAATCGCATGGTTGGCTTCGTCTCTATCGGTGACCTCGTGAAATACAGGATCGAGAAGATCCAGTCCGAAGCCGAGGCAATGCGCACTTATATCCAGACGGCCTAGCCGGTTGAACCATTGGCGGCTTGCCCTTGGCCGGCTCGCTGCCTACATCCGTGTTCATGGATGTCCAGACCGTCAATCTCAGCCCTGCCGCAGCCGCGCGCATATCGGCCATAGCGCAGAAGCAAGGCAAGCCTGCAATTTTGCGCCTATCGGTTGAGGGTGGAGGCTGCTCGGGCTTTCAGTATCAGTTCGGTCTTGCCGACACGGCCGATGCCGATGATGCCACAGCAGAGTTCGACGGCGTCCGGCTTATCGTCGATCCTGTCAGCCTTGAGCTGGTTGCAGGCTGCACCGTCGATTTTGTGGAATCGCTGGGAGGAACGGCGTTCCGCGTCGAGAATCCCAATGCCGCAGCCGGGTGTGGATGCGGGTCGAGCTTTTCCGTGTGATCCGGGTAGCCAGTTTCAACATCAACGGAATCAAGGCGCGGCTTCCGCGTCTGCTCGAATGGCTGGACGAAACGCGCCCCTCCGTAGCCTGCCTGCAGGAAGTCAAGTCCATGGACGAGAACTTCCCGGCGGCGGAGTTCGAGAAGATCGGCTATAAATCGATCTGGCACGGCCAGAAAAGCTTCAACGGCGTTGCGATTCTGGGCGATGGCGTGGAGCCGCAAGAAATTCGCCGCGGGCTCGATGGCGAACCACAGGACGAACAGTCCCGCTATCTTGAGGCTGAGGTCTTCGGCATCCGCATAGCCTGCATCTACCTGCCAAATGGCAATCCGCTGCCCGGTCCGAAATTCGATTACAAGTTGCGCTGGATGGACAGGCTCCGCAGCCGCATGCGCGAGATTTCGGCACAGGAAGTCCCGGCCATCGTGCTGGGTGACTACAATGTTATCCCGCAGGACAAGGATGTCTGGTCCACCGGCGCCATGGCCGAGGATGCGCTGATGCAACCTGCATCACGCGATGCTTATATGCAGCTGCTCAACGACGGCTGGACCGACGCGATCGACCTGCACAACCCGCGCGGCGGTATCTGGACCTACTGGGATTATCAGGCCGGGGCCTGGCAGCGCGATCACGGGTTTCGCATAGACCACGCGCTGCTAAGCCCCGAGCTGGCCGACAGACTGGTAAGCTGCGGTGTGGACAAGGCGCATCGCGGCCGGGAAAGGGCCAGCGATCACGCACCCATCTGGGTTGAATTCAAGGATTAGATCTGACCAGGAGGCCGCGCAACACCGGCCTCCTGCTATCAGCGATAGAAGATGTGGTTATCGATCCGGGCAAGGCGCTTGAGGCGCCAGCCGGGTGAAACATGTGCGGCGTGAAAGAAGAGCGCCCCTTCGGTCGGACTGTTCCAGCTACCTTCATGGGCAATTTTCGCCACTGCCACCGCCCGGCGCCAGGCCGGGGAAGACGTGCGAATCGTCGGCATACGCTTGCCGCGCACAAACGAGAACTGTGAACGCTGGAATACGACACCGCAGTAACTATCAGGAAACCGCCGTGAAGCGGTGCGTTCGATAACGACGCGCGCGACGGCAAGCTGTCCATCAAGCGATTCGCCGCGGGATTCGAAATAGATCGTGCCGGCAAGGCAATGCATTTCGCTGTCCAGCGCACCAGGCGCGGGCTGCGCCTCGACATGCGCGGCCAGCGTCGCCCCGCGAGGGTTCATTTGCGCCGCATCCGGGGCCTGTTCCGCGTCAGCGCGCTGCGCCTCGGTCGGAAGCTGTTGAACGACAGGCGTGGATATGAACTGGGTCTTGACCACGTCTGTAACAGTTGCCGGAACCTTGTCCTCGGCAAAAGCAACCGAACCCGCGGCTCCCAGTAGAGCAGTCAACATTGTGCCGGCCACGGCAATGCCGCTGGCCAATTGCAACTTACTTCGCATTGTAACCTAATCAAAAGCGGTGAGCGCGCCTGACACGAGCTGGAACGAACAGGCCACTTGCGGCGCTATATGTTCGTCCGGGTCTCGCCGGTCGCCCCCCGTCTGCGTGCAAGCAGCCTGGCACCTAAACCATGGCCACCGCTTTCGCGTGAGCGACCGCGCACATATTGTGCAATGCGGCAAAGTCAATCAGATTCGCTGGATAATCCGATGAACCGTTCACCATGAGCGATATCCAGTTCCAGAATCCAGAGATCCGGGTCCTGATTCTGGCGCCTTTGCAAGTAACCCTCAAATTCTTCTTTATTT
>JAHRVR010000081.1 GCA_019090585.1 Sphingomonadaceae bacterium | reverse complement strand
TTTCTGGTTGCGATGATAGCGCTTGGCGCTCTGGTCGCCAATGTCTGCTTCACAAGTTGGCGCCGCCGCACAGCCTTTATGGCAGCTTGCGTGATCGTGCCGATCCTTGCCAATGGGGTGAGGGCGTTCGCGACGATCTTTGTGGCTCAGAAAGTCGGGGTCGAGGCGGCCGTCGGATTTGACCATATTGTCTATGGCTGGTTCTTTTTTGCCATTGTCGTTGCAGCGGTGCTGGCGGGAAGCTGGCGTTTCTTTGACCGGCCGGCGAATGATCCAATGATCGATGCCGACACGCTGAATGCCTCGCCCTTTCTGGGACGATTGAGCGCATTGCATGCCGGGATGCTTCCTGCGCTTGCTGCGCTGGCTCTCTTGATAACAGGCGCACAAGTCTGGGTGCGGGCGGGCAACGCCATAACAGCTGAGCTCCCGGAGCAAATCATGCTCCCGGATGTTAAGGCTGGCACTTCGTCGAGTATTCGCCGCGATTGGCCTGGAATCCTCTCGCAGAAGGGGCTGAGCATCGCTTGCTCGGTCGGTACAGGGGCGAAGCGGGGCGAGAGGTGGATGTCTTTGTTGCGCTCTATTCTGCGCAAGGAGAAGGCCGTGAGGCCGGCGGTTTCGGGCAGGGGGCTTTGACGCCGGGTAGCGGTTGGTCATGGCATTCGCCGGGGCCTTCCATCGCCGGGGGCAAAAGCGAAATTCTGCGCGGAGACAATGGCGATCTTCGCCTCGCGCTGACCTGGTACAGGACCGGATCGCTTCTCACCGGAAGCAATGCTCGGCTCAAGCTGGGCAATATGGCCGATCGCCTGCTGCTACGCGCACGGCCAACGGCCATGCTGATTGTCTCGTCAGTTGATCGCAATGGGGTTACGGCTGAGGATGACATTCGCGGCTTTTTGCACGATGCGGGTCCCGTCGATCAATGGATGGACCGCTTTGGCGGTGTAAGGTAAGCGACAATCCAATGTGCGGCATTGCCGGTATTTTTCACCTTGCGACACCCAGGCCCGTTGATCCGGCGCGGATCGAACGGATGTGTCAGGCGATGGTGCATCGCGGGCCGGACGGTCACGGCGTGTGGACTGCGCCGGGGGTTGGTCTGGGGCATCGCCGTCTTTCGATCATCGACGTTGAGGGCTCTGCGCAGCCAATGGCATCGACCGATGGCCGGGCGATGCTGGTCTTCAATGGCGAGATCTATAATTACCGGGAACTGCGCGAGGAATTGCGCGGACTGGGCGCACAGTTCCATACCGACGGCGACAGTGAGGTTATCCTCGCGGCCTGGCAGCGATGGGGCCCCGACTGCCTTTCGCGCCTCAATGGCATGTTCGCTTTTGCGATTTACGATGCCAATGACCGGACACTGTTTCTGGCAAGGGATCGTCTCGGTGTAAAACCGCTGTTTCTTGCTGAACTGGCCGATGGCAGCCTTGCTTTTGCCTCTGAGCTTAAAGGCTTGCTGGCTCATCCCATGCTTCGGCGCGAGGTGGAGCCTCTTGCGGTCGAGGATTATCTGGCCTGGGGTTATGTCCCCGATACGCGTTCGATCGTGAAAGGCGTTTCAAAGCTTCTTGCGGGCCATTGCCTGCTCCTGGCGCACGATAAGCCGATGCCCAAACCGCACTGCTGGTGGGACGTTTCCTTTGAGAGGCGCCACAAGGCCTCTGCCGCCGATCTGGAGGCCGAACTACTGCATCTGTTGCGCCAGTCCGTAAAATCCCGGATGATCTCTGACGTGCCGCTCGGCGCGTTTCTCTCGGGCGGGGTTGATTCCTCAAGTGTGGTTGCGCTGATGAGCGAGGCGAGCGCAAACCCGGTTCAGACTTGTTCGATCAGTTTTGATGTCCCGTCGCTGGATGAGAGCGGTTACGCCAGCCTAGTGGCCGAGAAGTTCGGCACAGATCATCGCAGTAAGCTTGTTTCGCCCGATGATTTTGATGCGGTAGAGCCACTCGCCGCGATGTTTGATGAACCCTTCGCTGATGCATCTGCGCTGCCGACCTGGCGCGTGTGCCAACTTGCCCGAGAGAACGTCACGGTGGCACTATCGGGCGATGGCGCGGACGAGGCGCTGGCCGGATATCGCCGCCATACCTTTCAACATGCAGAAGACAGGATGCGCGGGATCCTGCCGTCGGCCGTTCGTTCGCCGTTGTTCGGTGCACTGGGGGCCATCTATCCAAAGGCGGATTGGGCTCCTCGCGCTTTCAGGGCCAAGACCACATTCCAGTCGCTCGCCTCAAGCAGCGAGGCGGGATATGCGCGGGCCTTGAGCTTTGCTGCACCGGAATTGCGCCAGACGCTCTACTCCGAAGCATTCCTGAAACTGCGCGGTGATTATCGCGCCGAACAGCCGTTTGAGCAGTTGATGCGAGATGCACCGGCTCGTTCCGGTCTGGACAGGGCGCAATATGCAGACCTCAAGTTCTGGCTGCCGGGTGACATTCTGACGAAAGTGGACCGCACCAGCATGGCGGTTAGCCTGGAAGCGCGTGAGCCGCTGCTCGATTATCGGTTGATCGAATTCGCCGCCGCTATTCCAGAGGCCATGCGCATCCGCAAACGGCAAGGCAAATGGCTGCTCAAGCATACTATGCAGCGTTACTTGCCCGAGAACATACTCTATCGGCCCAAACAGGGTTTCGTGACCCCGATTGCGCAATGGTTTCGTGGTCCGCTGGCCGGGGAGGCCCGGGCAATCAGCCAGAGTACGGCACTGGCCCGCACGGGCTGGTTCGATGCCAAACAGCTTTCTGCTGTGGCAGAGGCGCATATTTCCGGTGCATCCGACCATGGACGGCTGCTGTGGCAATTGTTGATGCTGGACCGGAGTTTGTCGCGCCTCTTCGCAGTCTGAGCACCAATCGGCGATAAGCTGCTAACCAGGTTGCCTTATTTCCGTCTTTCAGCGCGTTCCGGTCGGTTCCAATACTCACCTTGCGACGCGCTCAAACCCCAGAGTTTAGGCAGTTTACCGGTGGGGATTTGACCGAAAATTAATCAAGTCGATCTATAGTTAAACCCTAGTAAACCAGGTCAAAGGGCCGGTCTATGGGGAATAAACAATGGTCGCAAACCCAAGTTATTTAGTTAGTTCCAGTGCCTTGGTCATGGCGTTGGGCTTGATCTCTTTACCTTCGGCTCATGCACAGGAGGCCGAGGTTGTTCCTCAGGCCCTGGCAGGCGTTGAAACCAGCGACGATACCGTCATCGTGGTGACAGGGTCGCGAATTGTTAGCCCGAACATCGAAAGCGCCAGCCCGGTCAGAAGCATCAGTGCAGAGGAGATCGCGCGCTCGGGCGAGACCAACCTGATCGATCTGCTGGCTGAGACTCCAGCGCTCGTAAATTCGCTTAACTCGGTTCGGACCGCGGGGCCGCGCGCCCGGCCCGGCGGCGTTGGCATCAATCTTCTCAACCTGCGGAATCTGGGAGACGAACGAACTCTGGTGCTGGTCAATGGCCGGCGTCATGTGGCCAGTCTTCCCGGCTCGGCTGCGGTCGATATAAATACCATCCCGCTTTCTCTGCTGGAGCGTGTTGACGTGCTGACTGGCGGCGTGTCGGCGATTTACGGCGCGGACGGTGTCTCCGGTGTCGTCAACTTCGTGCTCAAGCGTGACTTTGAGGGAATTGAAGCGAATGCGCAGTCCGGTATTTCCTCTCGCGGGGACGCGGGCGAGGACTATATCTCGCTTACAGCTGGCAAGAATTACGGCGGCGGGGCTGGCAATATCACCCTGTCATACGAATATCGCCGCACAGACCGTGTGCGGGCCGAAGAGCGCAGTCTTGGGCGGCCGGGCGGGCGCGCATCGTTCCTGCATCAAAATCTTGCCGATTTCCCGATTGATGATCCCGGCGTTCCCGACCGGGTGCTCTATGATGACGTGCGCATTGCACAGCTTTCACCACTTGGCGGCATTGACCTGAATTTTGATGGTTTTCCCGATTTTACGGGAACCGGAGAGCCTTATAACATTGGTGTATTCCTCCCCAATTCGCAGGGACTTGCGCAAGGCGGTGATGGAACGGCGCTGGCGGGTTCGTCAGGCGATTTTCAGCCTGCAGTCGAAACGCACAATGTGAACCTGCTGCTCAGCCATGAAGTCAGCCCGGCGCTGCGCCTGTTCGCGGAAGGCAAGTTCGTTTCAACTGAAGCCTATACCGAAGGACAGCCCAATTTCGAAGGCGGCAGTTTGCTGCTGGCCGACAACGCCTATATCCCGGCCTCTGTCAGGGCCGTGCTACCCCCATTTCCGCCAGGACAGATCATCCCCATTGGCCTTGCATTTCGCAGCCATTTTGATTTCGGCCGGACGAGCCAGCGTTCCAAGCGGGAAACCTGGCGCGGTGTGATCGGCGCAGACGGCGATATCAGCGATACCATAAGTTACGAGGTCGCCTATACTTACGGTCAGACGAAGAACCGCTTTGTCGGCGGCAATGCCCGTATCGCAGATCGCTATTTCGCCGCGCTTGACGCGGTCGATGACGGTGCCGGAAACATTGTCTGCCGGTCGAATATCTCTCCGCAGGCTCCGGGTTTGTTCCCGAATTACCCGGTTCCGCCGGTAACATATACGCCCGGCCCGCAAAGCGGCTGTTCGCCCATCAATATTCTGGGCAGTAACGTGGCCAGCGATGCGGCTCTGGGCTTCTTCCAGACGGATCTGATTAATACTGGCAAGCTGACGCAGCATGTCGCCAATGCGAGTATCACGGGCGATTTTGGTAAGCAATTCAGCTTGCCAGGCGGGCCGATTTCCTTTGCGCTGGGCGGTGAGTATCGCAAGGAAAGCTCTTCGCAAACGCCCGATGATTTGCTGCAGGCAGGGCTGATTCTGGATGCAGCCCCGATTAGCGCATCGCAAGGTTCATTCGATGTTTGGGAGGCCTTTGCCGAAGTGCAGGTGCCGGTGCTGCGTGATATGCCGGCCGCCCATCTTCTCCAGTTCGGCGCGGCGCTTCGCCTTTCCGATTATTCTACGATCGGCAGCACAACCACGTGGAAAGTGGACGGGACATACGCCCCGGTCCGCGATCTGAGGATGCGGGGCAGCTACTCCAGCTCGGTCCGTGCACCCAATATCGATGAGCTGTTCGGGCCGCAGACCGGGACACGGGCATTCGTTATGGATCCGTGCGACATTGCTTTTGTCGGCAATGGTTCTGAGTTCCGCGCCTCAAATTGTAATGCGCTTTTGTCGGGCTTCGGTATCGATCCGGCCAGTTTTAATCCATCGAGCAATCCTGCGGCGGGGAATATCGGGGGCATTACGGCCGGTACTCCCGGGCTGAAGGAAGAAACCGCAAAGACCTGGACCGCTGGCTTCGTGGCTACGCCATCCAATGTTCCGGGACTTGTGGCCAATTTCGACTGGTATGACATCAAGCTCAGGAATGCGATCAACCTGCCGAGCGCGCAGGAGGTTGTAGACTTGTGCGTCGATCAGCCGGGGCTCGATAATGTTTTCTGCCCGAATGTGCTGCGAAACCCCGCGAACGGCCTGATCGGCGGGTTCATGATTGCGCCTGCCAACGTATCGCGTTTTCGTGCTGCCGGTGCGGACTTTTCCGTTAGTTATGCCTTTGAGCCCAAGGGCGATCTGGGCCGCTTCAATGTTGCGCTTGCTGGTGGCTATCTTGACAGGCTGAGCTTTGTTGCATCGCCCGGTGCCGCTGCGACTGAAAAAGCGGGGGACGCATACGCTCCGGAATGGACCGGCAATTTTGATCTCACCTGGATGCGCGGTAAGGTCACTGCAAATTACGGAATCAGCTATTTCAGCAAGACGCGAAGGTTCAGCGCGAATGAACTCGCGGCGAACCCGGACATTTCAGAGGCGCGTTACCACTATTATCCTGAAAAGTGGCAGCATGATCTGCAGGTCTCGGTCGAAACGTTCGATGGTATGGCCACAATCTATGGGGGCATGCAGAACATATTCGATCGCAAACCCGCCATTGACCAGGCAATCTATCCAATAAGCTTCCGTGGCCGATTTCTGTTTATCGGCGTGCGAGCAAATTTTGGCAGTCTTTGACTGGAGTTACCCGCGCCCCGTTCCGGCAATGGGCCGGCGGGGCGGGCGCAATCGTGGTTAACCGAGGTTAACTAAACACTTTGTTAGCCTATGGTGCGTAGTGCAGAATGTGATGTCAGAGCCATCCAGTCTTGATAGAGCATATCCATTCGCCGCGCGCGGCCCGGCGAGCCGATCGCACGGCCGTGCTGTGCCTCTGCTCAAGCGAGCGCGGGCCGCCTGCCTGCCGGAGCGGTTCGGATGAACTTTCGCTGGAGCAAGGCGTTTAAGCCGTGGCAGAGCCAGAGATTCCGGATTGCCTTTTATGCGATCCTGGCTGGAACCTTGGCCGGTGCGGTCAATCTGCTGCTGCCGGCGGAAGACCTGATTGTTAATCTGCGTGCAGCTGCAAGAAAGCAGGCCGCTCCGCAAAGTATCGTTGTTATTGGTGTCGATGACAGGACCTTGACCGCATTGGGGACAAAGGATGTCTCCAGGACCCAGGATGCCCGGCTGGTGCAGCGCCTGTCCGCAGCAGGCGCCAACCGAATATACTTCGACAGAAACTACAGATTCCGCGAGGACCCTGCAGGGGACCGGGAATTTGTCCAAACGTTGCAGGCGAACAAGGGAAAAGTCTTCCTTGCTGCTGGCGCGTCAGACACGCAGACATTCGATACACCGATGTCCATTCTGCCCAATGAGGATTTTCGCAAGAATTCCAACCTTGTGGCCGTAGGCTCGCTTTATCACCCGTTTGGCCTGATGGTGAGTATGCCGCTGAAATGGCAGACGGCTGCGGGTGAGGCACCTAGCCTTTCGGCCAGTCTGGCCAATCGGCTGGGGAAGCCGATGCAGCCGTCATGGCTGGAGAGCTGGACCAGCGGCTTGCCGAGGGGTTTTTATCGCCCGGATTATTCCTACGATCATGAGACGATTCCAACTCTGAGCTACATCGATATTATCGAGGGGAAATTTGATCCTGCGGCGGTTGCGGGTCGGGATATCGCGGTGGGCGGTATATCCGAAGTCCTCAAGGATAACTATGAATTGCCGCTCCTGGGCTATGTTCCGGGCGTCTATATTCATGTCATTGCGGCCCATACCTTCAACAAGGATATCCTGCTCAAGCTGGGCTGGTTGCCGGCAATGATCCTGGTCTCGATCGTAATCGTCTCGGGGATCGGGCGCGGGCAGTCATTCGATCGATACCGGATCGCAGGTTTGGTCACTGTCCTTGCGGCCGGGCCGCTTGTTCTCGACAACTACGGGATCGAAGTGGAAGTCATGCCGGCCATTCTGGCTGCGGGAATAGCTATATTCCGCGCGCGCTCGCTGGATCGGGTCGAACTGGCCACTGAAGTCAATGTGACATCTGGTCTGCCCAGTCTGCAATCCTTACGTTCGCTCGGTAAAGCGCCGTCCAGCAGTATTATTGCGCTGAAACTCAGGAATTACAGTGCAATTGTCGGCAGTTTTGAAAGTTCCGTGGAAGCGCAGTTGGCCAACGAGATTGCACGCAGGATCCGGGTCGGCGAGGCCGATGCGGTTGTCTATCACGAAGGGGACAAGTTCCTTTGGGAGACAAAACTGAAAAACCCGGTCGACATCTTTGAGCACCTGGAGGGGCTTCATCGGCTCGTCCAAAATGGCCTTCTAATAGAAGGACAGGAGATTGACCTCTCGTTCAATTGCGGTGTTGAAACAGACAGTGGGGCACCTATTGCCACGCGCATGGCCAATGCGCTGCAGGTTGCCGAACAGGCGGTCCAGGATGACGAGCTGGTTTGCCTTTACGATTCCACCAGCGATGAGATGCAGTGGGAGATTTCACTCCTCAGCGCGCTGGACCGGGCAATAGACAACGGTGAGGTGTGGGTTGCGTATCAACCCAAAACCGACCTGAAGAGCGGGGAAATGAAAGGTGCGGAGGCGCTCGCACGCTGGACCCACCCCGAACGCGGGCCGATCAGCCCCGATAAGTTCATTCTCATCGCGGAGGAATATCACCGTATCGAACGGATTACCCAATTCGTGCTGAATGAAGCGGTTCGCGCGGTTAAGGTCATACGCGGAACGGACCCGGACTTCACGATCTCGGTAAATATCTCGGCACAGTTGCTGCGGAACCCGGATTTGCCAAGGATGATCTTCGACGTGCTTGAGGCGCACGGTATGGGGCCGGATTGTCTAGTACTGGAAATTACGGAGACTGACCGGCTCGATCGTAGCTCCAAGACATTTGAAATGATGGAGAAATTGGTCGAATCAGGACTGGAATTATCCATCGATGATTTTGGCACAGGCAACGCCACAATTGACTATTTGCGCTTTCTTCCGGCCTCAGAAGTGAAAATTGACAAGATTTTTGTGAGCGAATTAGCTGACAACAGAAGGGATATGCTGCTGGTTCAGTCAATCATCGAAATGGCCCATTCTCTCGATCGCCGTGTTGTGGCTGAAGGTGTTGAAAATAAAGAGATTATGGACATTTTGAGGCATATCGGCTGTGACCAGATTCAAGGCTATTACATCAGCCGCCCACTACACCTTGATGAGCTTTGCGGGATGATCTGTCTGCCTAAGCTTAGGAAATATAGTTAATTTTTCCTTGAACTCCTCTTAACTCGTTGTTAACCATAGTGCTGCGCAGCGTTGCGCCGCAATATGGGGTATAACGATATGTGGTACTTTGGCTGGATCAATCCCTGGTTCTAATTTGAACCAGTGGTGGCCTTGCACTTCACATTTAAGTGAGGTCTGAGGGCATACAGTACGTATAATTACGTATTAATCAACGATTGCCCCGTTCACCTATAGTGAGCGGGGCAATCGTTGTTGTAGGATGTGGTTTGCCGTTGTTGATGGCGGCGCGCTGGCTTTCTTCGCAAAAGCCATCGAGGTTATTGTCTGTATTGAAGAAGCCTAAGCAGCAAAAGCACGATTGTCAGGTGATCAGCTCTCGCCATGGCCGAGGGCAAGATAGTCCGCGCTTTGCATTTCATTCAACCGGCTGACGGTGCGCTCAAACTCAAAACTACCATTTCCAGCCTCGTAGAGATATTCAGCCTCTGCCGCGGCTGTTGCAAACAGCTTCACCTTGCTTTCGTAAAGAGCATCGATGAGCGTTACAAACCGGGCAGCTTCGTTTCGATTTTCCGGCCCCATTTGCGGAATGCCAACCAGAATCACCGTGTGATACGTCCGGGCGATGGCAAGATAGTCCGGCGCGCCTCTGGCTTCTGCGCAAAGCCGTTTGAAGCTGAAGACCGCAACACCTTTCAAAGACTTGGGCACCCGCAGCAAGCGGCCACCACCGACGTCGAGGTTGGCCGATGGCACATGGGCGCTGTCTTCGGGGGGATAGTCGGTCAGCCGATAGAACGCTTCACGGACTTGCGCGGTCGCGGCCTCACCCAGCGGGGTATGCCAGGTTGCCATGCCGCCCAGTCGCTCAAGCCTGTAATCGACCGGGCCGTTCAAAGTGACAATGCCCAGCCTTTCTTCGATGAGGGCGATGAACGGCAGGAAATGCTCGCGGTTGAGGCCGTCCTTGTAGAGTTCTGAAGGTTGACGGTTCGATGTCGTGACAACGGCAACGCCTTGAACTTCAATCAGGTTGGTGAACAGCCGGCTCATGATCATGGCATCGGCTGAATTGTTTACCACCATTTCATCGAAGGCGAGGCACCGGACATTGCGCGCGAGAGTGGCCGCCACGGATGGGATAGGATCGCCGGTTTCCTTCTTGCGCTCCTCGCGCAGCAACGCATGGACTTCGAGCATGAAGGCATGGAAATGGACCCGGCGTTTCTCTTCGATGCGCAAGGTTTCGTGAAACAAGTCCATAAGCATGGATTTTCCGCGCCCGACATCGCCCCACATATATAGACCGCGCGGCTTTGGCCGGCTTTTGCCCAGGAATTTCCTCAACAGGCCAGCTTCTGCCACAGATATTTCAAGGTCGCTCTGCAGTGTTTCCAACCGCCGCACTGCACCAGCCTGCTCTGCATCGGGCGTAAGCTCTCCCGCTTCAACGAGCGCTTCATATCGGGAGAGGATACCCGGCACGATCAGCTTGAAGGTTTGCGAATAGTTGCGGAAAAGGCGGCGACCGTCCTGTTTTCCTGAACCATAGTTCCCCGCAAGAAGGCCATTCGCCTTGTTTCGCGCAGCAGTTCAACCACTGCGTCAAGAGGCCTGTCAATCCTGCCAGCGCCTATGAATTGCGCGGTCAAGTCAACGGTGGCCGAGCCGATGGGATCAACGCCTCGCAGCACATATATGGATGAGAATATGGATACGTCGGCGAACCCCAGAATGGTTCCGCCGTGAATGAAATCCCCGGCATTGGTATGGCGCTGCTCGATCTCCATGCGAACACGGCACT
This sequence comes from Sphingomonadaceae bacterium, assembly GCA_019090585.1. Lineage (GTDB taxonomy): Bacteria > Pseudomonadota > Alphaproteobacteria > Sphingomonadales > Sphingomonadaceae > Novosphingobium. The sequence goes on along the minus strand of JAHRVR010000081.1, from coordinate 17,453 downwards.
GCGTTTCACTTTCCCCGCGCAGAAGAAGCGGCCCGATTACGGCCTGGTTATACCGGGTGTGGTCGCAGATTTCCCAGCGCAACCAGCCCGGATTATCCGGATCCGCTTCGCAGATGAATCCTGGGGAACTCAAGGCAATGGGCTCAGACGTGCCGTTCGGCCTGCATCTTCTTGATCTCGGCGATGGCACGGGCAGGGCTCAGGCCCTTGGGGCACACATTCGCGCAATTCATGATGGTGTGGCAGCGATAGAGCCGGAAAGGATCTTCCAGTTCATCAAGGCGCTCACCTGTCATTTCATCGCGGCTGTCTGCCAGCCAGCGATAGGCCTGAAGCAGAATGGCGGGGCCCAGAAACTTGTCGGAATTCCACCAGTAGCTGGGGCAGGCGGTAGAGCAGCAGGCGCACAGGATGCATTCGTACAGGCCGTCAAGCTTATCGCGTTGCGCGGGGCTTTGCAGCCGTTCTTTGCCAGAGGGGGTGGTCGAAACCGTCTGGAGCCAGGGCCGGATCGAGGCATATTGCGCATAAAAATGCGTGAAATCGGGAACCAGGTCCTTGATTACGTCCATGTGCGGGAGCGGCGTGATACGAATGTCGCCGCTCAGATCCTCGATTGCGGTTGTGCAGGCAAGTCCGTTCGAGCCGTTCATGTTCATAGAGCAGGAACCGCAGATGCCTTCGCGGCAGGAACGGCGGAATGTGAGTGAGGGGTCTTGCTCACCCTTCATCTTGATGAGTGCGTCGAGCACCATCGGGCCGCAGTTGTCCAGGTCGATCTCGAACGTGTCGTAGCGCGGGTTTTCGCCGCTGTCGGGATCATAGCGATAGACGGTGAATTTCTTGATCCGTCCCGAGCCGTCTTCGGCCTTGTGGTGCGTACCCTGCTTTTTGATCTTGCTGTTCGCCGGAAGGGTGAAAGTCGCCATTCGCTAAATCCCTGTCATCGTCACGCTACGGACAAAGGCGCAGCGTGGTTTGAGCCTTCTCTAGCGATTCATCGCGCCGGAGCAAGTCTGTCTGACCGATGATCGGCATTCTTCGCGGCTGACCTGTAACTTTTGGTCACGCGGCAGTGGGCGGCAAGTCGCGAAGTCGTGATCCCGGCCTACGACAAGCGGAAGGAAAGCGAAGCGAAGGACAACTGGCGAACGGGCAGCGAAGGGCAGCGGTAATTACCGGCGGGGGCGGGGTTTGGAAGGCATTTGCCCCGGCTGTGTGTGCGCAAGCCTTTCGCTCAGCCAGAAGGTGCATGCCGGGAGGCGGGCCAGAAATTGGCCAGGCCTCCCGGCACGGATTTCAGGACTTACTCCCCGAAAGTGCGCTGCCACCAGCCGCGGCGCGGCGAACCATCGGAGGCTCCGCCATCGTCGGGCGCGGCTTCACCGCCAGTTTCCGGTTGCGGCGCACTTGCCGGCTGCGAAGCACTGGCCGCGCTGGCCGGTTGCGAAGCGCTGGCCGGTTGCGAAGCACGGGCAGTTGCCGGATCGAGTGCCGCATCCGTCGGAGGAGGGGTGGTCTCCGTCGTTTCGGCGGATTCTGCGTTCTTGGCAGGCGACTCTGCCTTCTTGCGACGGGCGCGCTTTGGTTTTGCAGGCGCGTCTTCAGCAGCGGCGACAGGTTCGGCAGTTGCTACGTCCTCAGCGGGCGCATCTGCCTTTTTGCGGCGCGTGCGCTTTGGTTTTGCGGGCGGAGCAGTTTCCTCCTCGCTCGTCTTGGCCTCTGCCTCGGCCGGATCAGCCTTTTTGCGGCGCGTGCGCTTTGGCTTGGGGGCTTCTGTCTCAGCCTCGGGCTGCGCAGCCGTTTCGGGTTCTTGCGCAGTTACAGCTTCGTCCCCAGCCGCCTTCTTGCGGCGGGTCCGGCGCTTGGGCGGCTCTTTGGCAGCAGGTGACTCTTCTTCGGCAACAGGCTCTGCCACCGATGGGGCCGGAACCTCCTCAGGTGCCTGGGCCTCGGCGGGAGCTAGGCTTTCATCACTGGTCGAAGCCGAGCTTTCACCGTTCTGGAGAGCTTCGGATTCGCTGCCACTTTCGCCTTCGCCGCCGCGACCACGTCCGCGCCGGCGGCGACCACCGCGGCGCTTGCGTTTGCGAGGTGCATCGTCATCCTCAGAGGTTTCGTCTTCAGCCTCGCTTGCCGGTTCGGAAGAACCCTCTTCCGATTCGTCAGAACTACGTTCCTCGCGGTCCCGGTTCCTGTTGCGGCCACGCCCACCGCGGCGGCGACGCTTGCGGCGTGCGCCGGATTCGCTATCCTCAGCATCATCCTCATCGGAAAGGTCGGCGATTTCCTCTTCGTCATCGTCGTCATCGATGATTGGCTCGAAGGCCGGAACGTTCTCGACGCGCGGTCCACTGGAAGTGACCCGCATCTTGGCGCCTTCGTTCTCACCTTCCGGGATAACTTCTACGCTGACACCATAAAGAGCTTCAATATCGGCCAGGTCGGTTCGCTTGCTGTTGAGCATATAAACCGCCGCTTCAGTGCTGGCGTAAAGCGTGACGAGGCTTCCCTTGCCCTTGGCGGCTTCGTCTTCGATCTGGCGTAGTGCGGAAAGCCCGGCGGAGCTGGCCGTGCGGACCAGGCCGGTGCCGTCACAGTGCGGGCATTCGCGGGTTGTGGCTTCAAGTACGCCGGTGCGCAGCCGTTGCCGGCTCATCTCCATAAGGCCGAAGCTGGAAATCCGCCCGACCTGGATCCTTGCGCGGTCGTGCTTGAGCGAGTCCTTCATCGCCTTTTCGACTTTACGGACGTTCGATCCGTATTCCATGTCGATAAAGTCGATGACGACGAGGCCCGCCATGTCACGCAGGCGCAACTGGCGCGCAATTTCATGCGCAGCCTCGACATTGGTGGTTTGCGCGGTCGCCTCGATGCCATGCTCTTTCGTGGAGCGGCCCGAGTTGATGTCGATCGAAACCAGAGCCTCGGTCGGGTTAATAACAATATAGCCGCCTGATTTGAGCTGCACGACCGGATCGTACATCGCGGTGAGCTGGTCTTCCGCACCGTAACGCTGAAAAAGCGGGACCGGATCGGAATAGGGTTTTACCCGGCGCGCGTGGCTGGGCATCAGCAGTTTCATGAAGTCCTTGGCCGCGCGGTAGCCTTCCTCACCTTCGACAATGACTTCTTCGATCTCGCGATTGTAAATATCGCGGATAGCGCGCTTGATAAGGTCACTGTCTGAATGGATGAGTTTGGGAGCGGATGAACCGAGCGTTCTGTCGCGTAACTCATCCCACAGCCGCGCAAGATAGTCGAAGTCGCGCTTGATCTCAGTCTTGGTGCGTGAAAGCCCGGCGGTGCGTACGATGCAGCCCATGCTCTTGGGCAGTGCCATATCGTTGATAATCGCCTTGAGGCGCTTGCGATCCGCAGTCGAACTGATCTTGCGCGAAATCCCACCGCCATGGCTCGAATTGGGCATCAGTACGCAGTACCGGCCTGCCAGGCTGAGATAACTGGTAAGGGCAGCACCTTTGTTGCCCCGTTCTTCCTTCACGACCTGGACGAGCAGCACCTGGCGGCGATGGATAACATCCTGAATCTTGTATCGGCGGCGCAGAGCCATGCGGCGGGCGCGCAGATCGTCTGCCTTCTTGGAACGACCGCGGCCCTGACGGCGACCGCGCCGATGCGAGCGTCCAGACCGGGATTCCCGGCCATCGGCTTCGGAATCTTCGCCGTCGTTATCTTCGGCGGTTGCTTCTTCGGCATTGCCATTCGGATCTTCGGCGTTCTCGTCGTCATTCTCGACATGGCCGGCCTCGATTGTCGAGACGTGATCTGAATCAGAGGTATCGACCTCGGTCAGGCCGCCATCTTCGCTGTCGTCATCAGTATCATCATCGTCGCGGTCATCGCCGTCGTCGAGATCGTCGTCGGCGCGAAGGGCTGCTTCCTCTTCGGCATGAGCAGCCTCTTCAGCCAAAAGGGCTTCCCGGTCTTCCTTGGGAATCTGGTAATAGTCGGGATGGATTTCACTAAAGGCCAGGAAACCATGCCGGTTCCCACCAAAATCAATGAATGCTGCCTGCAGGGAAGGCTCTACGCGCGTAACTTTCGCGAGGTATATGTTTCCCTTGATTTGCTTGCGGTCGGCCGATTCAAAATCGAACTCTTCAATTCGGTTGCCTTTGAGTACCGCCACCCGTGTTTCTTCCGGGTGGCGCGCATCGATAAGCATGCGCGTTGCCATGGTGTAATCTCCAGGCGCGCCGCGGAACGGACTTGGCCGTCAGGCGGGCGCCAATTTGTTTAGGAAAGCCGCGCTTGCCGGCCAGTGTCTGGCTTAACGGGTTGCGGGCGGTTAATTGCATAGGGCCGCGGCGCATTCTGGCCGGGCCTTTCGCATTCGTGTCTGCGAGTGTGAGAGTGCGTGGCGATTTCTGACACGCGGTCTTTGCCGTCGACTTTACGCAGATTTCCGAAATGGAAGGCTGGCAGGACGGCAAACGGGTTCTCATTAGTCGCATCAACCTGTTTGATCCGGAATTTGAAATTTCCGGATGGATTAGCACGGGGCCATGCTGCCGGACTTGCAAGGGCAAAACATAAAAGACATTGCCATCTTATTGCATAGATCGAGAGATTTGGCCTCGTTGCAAAGCGATTAGCAGCCATGTGCTTATACGGCAAGCTTCTTGCGAATAGCTTTCACCGGCTCGCAATCGGGGAAAGCAGTGGGAAGTGAAGCAAATGCCCATTGCAGCCCATTCAATCGCCGCTTAACCGTATGGCCATGTCACGCGCCATACAGCTCGCGCTCATTTTCGCTCTTCCCATCGCTGTGCTGTCCGCTCTGATTGTGGTGGACAGGACTTATGGATTGCCGGGGCGCGGTTATGATTATGTGCTCCGGATTGAATTGCCTCCGGCCGAGGCCGAGATAGGTTTGCCAGATGTGCATGGGCCGCAGGATGCGAGCAGGCCTCTGGTCGTTATCGATGCCGGGCATGGCGGGCATGATCCGGGCGCCGGGCAGGGCCGCACAAGAGAGAAAACAGTGACGCTCGCGATTGCGCAGGCGATCAGGGACAATCTTCTTGATGGAGGCGGTATAAGGGTTGCCCTGACACGTGATAGCGATCGCTATCTTATGCTTGGCGAGCGCAGTTCCATTGCACGTCGGCTCAAGGCGGATCTGTTTCTCTCGATTCATGCGGATAGCGCGGAGAGCGAAATGGCCCGGGGCGCGAGTGTCTATGTGCTGTCGGAAAAGGGATCCAGTCAGGCAGCGGTCCGCATCGCCGCGCACGAGAACAAGGCAGATGTAGTCAATGGTGTGGCGCTGAGTAATCAGAGCGAAGCGGTCAATGCTATCCTGCTGGATCTGTCGCAGAGCGAATCTCGGGCGGCCTCGGTTGATTTGGCCGGGCTTGTCCTGCGGGAATTGCGCGGAAAGACCCGGCTGCATGGCGGGGAAGTCCAGTCGGCCGCTTTTGCGGTGCTCAAGGCCCCCGATGTGCCGTCGGTACTATTTGAAACCGGTTACATCAGCAATCCGGGCGATGCAGCCTATCTATCGTCGGACAAGGGTAGGAAAATCGTCTCCGCAGCGGCGGCTCGGGCGGTTCGTGCCTATTTCGCTCGCCGGACAGAGGTTTGATTGATTCTGGGCGCTGGCGCATGCCGATTGGCTCATGCTAGGGGCAGCTGCAATGGCTGAAACTGCTTCCTCCGGACCCGAGAATGTGCGCTACAAGATCCGCCGTTTCGCTGGCGGGGCGATTGCGTGGTTCAAGGAAATCTGGAACGGGAAGTGGTGGTTCAGGCCGCTCGTATACGCATCAGGCGTGCTTGTGCTCGCAGTGCTTGCGTTCCTGTTCGTGCTGACCCGCAACCTGCCTTCCGCCGAGAAGCTGCTTGATTACCAGCCGCCCTTGCCGACCATGGTGCGCGGTGTCGATGGCGAGATCATATACAGCTACGCGCGTGAGCGCCGGGTGCAGTTGTCGTTTGACGATTTTCCAACGCCCATGATCAACGCCTTCCTTTCAGCGGAAGACAAGACTTTCTGGACTCACGGCGGCGTCGACTACACCGGCCTTGCCGGGGCCGTGGTGGATTACCTTTCCAAACTGGGCTCGGGCCAGCGCGCCAAGGGCGGCTCTACCATCACGCAGCAAGTCGCAAAGAACGTGCTGATTGGCGACGAATATTCGGTAACGCGCAAGTTGAAGGAAATGCTTGTTGCCCGCAGGATCGAGGGCGTGCTGCAAAAGCCGCAGATTCTGGAACTTTATCTGAATGAAATTCCCCTCGGGCGGCATAGTTTCGGTGTGCAGGCAGCGTCGCGCGCATATTTCGACAAGGACGTCGGTGAGCTGGAACTTCACGAGGCGGCCTTTCTGGCGATCCTGCCCAAGGCGCCAGAACGTTACAGCCGCGCCAAATATGCCGATCTTGCCCTTACGCGCCGTAACTACGTGCTGGGGCAGATGGTCGGTAATGGCTGGGCCACACGCGCTGAGGCCAAAGCCGCCAAAGCAAGGCCGCTTGGCCTGAACCCGCGCAGAAGGCAGTCCTACCAACCTGAAGTCGGTTATTTTGTCGAGGAAGTGCGCCGCCGGTTGATTGGTCGTTATGGCGAGAATGCCAAAGACGGGCCCAACAGCGTCTATTCCGGTGGATTGTGGGTGCGAACCTCGCTCGACATGGAGATGCAAAATGCCGCGCAAGATGCGCTGCGCGCCGGTATGCTTCGATATCATGGTTCCAGGGGATGGACCGGGCCGGTCGCGCACATAAAGCTCGATCCCGAAGGCTGGCGGTCGCAACTGATCCTGGTCAACAGATCGATTGATTACAACGATTGGCGCACGGGCGTAATCCTGGAAAAGACGGGCGATAGCGGCCGTGTCGGATTTGCCGATGGTGAGACCGCCCGGCTTGAAAAGGTTCCGGGAAAGGCCCGTGTTGGCAATGTGGTCGTCGTCTCTTCAACCCAAGGCGGCAGTTATTCCATTCGCACGATCCCCGAAGTTTCGGGGGGGATGGTGGTTGAAGAGCCATCATCGGGCCGGATCGTGGCAATGCAAGGGGGTTTTGACCCCGGGCTTGGCTCCTTCAACCGGGCGACACAAGCAAAGCGTCAGCCGGGCTCGACGATCAAGCCGTTCGTCTATGCGACGGGACTTGAAGAAGGCATGACCCCAGCCTCTCAGGTCGAGGATTCAACTTTCTGTGTTTATCAGGGCGCGCGCCTTGGGCAGAAGTGCTTTCGCAATTTTGGCGGCGGCGGCGGCGGCAGTCACACGCTGCGCTGGGGGCTCGAACAATCCCGAAACCTGATGACAGTGCGAATTGCCAATGATGCGGGAATGGATCGCGTTGCGCAAACATTCTCATCTGTGGGGATCGGCGAATACAAGCCTTATCTGGCCTTTGCGCTGGGGGCTGGTGAGACCACCGTGCTGAGGATGGTCAATGCCTATTCCGCACTGGCCAACAACGGAACCCAGCACAAGGCATCGGTTGTTGACTATGTGCAGGACCGGAAAGGCAAAGTCGTCTGGAAGTCTGACAATCGGCGTTGTCTGGATTGCAACATGGCGAAATGGGACGGTAAACCCATGCCGCGTATCGTGCGGCAGGGGCGTCAGGTGCTTGACCCAAATACCGCCTATCAGGTTGTGCATATGCTTGAAGGCGTCGTGACGCGCGGTACGGCGGTGGTGATGCGTGATCTGGGACTGCCTCTGTTCGGGAAGACGGGGACGACAAGCGGGCCAAAGGACGTCTGGTTTGTCGGCGGATCGCAGCAATATGTCGCGGGCGTCTATCTTGGCTTTGACACGCCGCGAAACATGGGCGGCTATGCCCAAGGTGGACGATTGGCGGCTCCGATCGTCAAGCAGTTTATCAAGGAAACAAAGCACCGCTGGTCCGATGAACCACTTGTGGCACCCAAGGGCATTCGCATGGTTCGGATCGATCGACAGTCAGGCAAGCGCGTATTTGATGCAGCGCCCGGAGATGAACCCAAATCTGCCGTCATTTGGGAAGCGTTCAAGGCCGACTCTGCCCCAGACCGCTGGACCCGCGCAGATGAATTTTCGGAAAAGCGTGATGCGCTCATCGCGCAGATAAGGCTAAGCCGCGAATTGGCCGATGCCGGGCAGGGCAGTTCGTCTGAGCCAAAGGATTTCGCGGAAGAACAAGGCGGCGTTTACTGACGCTCGCTCGATTCTTTCGAGATTGCCGGGGGTTTTGGGCGCTTGCCAGTCCGGCATCGGAGAACGTAACCGGCGCACTCATGCGCTGTGCCGGCGGCCAGCAGAATATCAGGGAGAACGGCCGGAATGCCGCTAGCAGTCGTTTGCAAGGAATTCGGACCGCCTGAGGGCTTTTCGCTCGAAGAGTTCGATCCCGGTGATCCCAAACCCGGCGAAGTGCGCATCGCTATCAAGGCGGCGGGTATTTCCTTTGTCGACGTGCTCGCCACCACCGGAAACTACCAGCATGAGCCGTCGCGGCCCTTTATTCCGGGTAGCGAGGCGGCCGGGGTTGTCGAATCGGTTGGCGATGGGGTTTCCCATGTTGCACCGGGTGACCGTGTGTTCTGCAGTGGACCGCAGGGCACTTTATGCGAAGCGAATATTTTCCCGGCCGAGAAGGTCAGCAAGGTTCCGGACGGTGTCTCTCTCGAAAACGCTTCGTTGATGGTCGCGAACTACCAGACGGCCTATTACGGCCTTGCCGATCGCGGGCGGGCAAAGGTGGGAGAGACCTTGCTCGTCCTGGGGGCAGCTGGCGGCACGGGCCTGGCAGCCGTTCAGATCGGAAAACACCTTGGCCTCAGGGTTATCGCATCGGCTTCCAGCGCGGAAAAGCGCCGTGTTGCTCTTGATGGCGGTGCAGATGTTGCGATTGAAACGGGTGCGCAAGATTGGCGAGGCCAAGTAATACAAGCCAATGATGGAAGGCCGGTTGATCTTATCTTCGATCCGGTAGGCGGTGACTTGACCGAACTGGCGTTTCGCAATCTGGACTATGACGGACGCCACCTGATTGTCGGCTTTCCGGCGGGAATTGCGTCCATGCCAACCAATCTACCGCTTCTGAAGAGCGCCAGCATCGTTGGGGTGCATCTGGGCGATGCGGTCAAGAGACGGCCTGAGAAAGCGGCGCAGATTCGTGAGGAAGTTCTTGAGTTGGCCGGGCTTGGGATTCTCAGGCCCGCGATTGCCGCGCGGTATGCAATCCAGGAGTTCGTCCCTGCGATGAACGCGGCTTTCTCGGGCAAGGCAGCGGGCCGGATTCTGTTGACCATGGGTTAGGAGCCGGGCCTGAACGGCTGCTGCGGCGTTGTCGATGGCAGACAGGGTTTCGATACAGCCATGCCGCACGAAATGGAGCGGGTTAATGAATCCGCCTTGCAACAATTCAAACTATTGCCGAAAGAGGACGGCAAGATTCTCATAAGTTTCGAATTGGAGGATACCTGATGACACTTTGCAAGCTTGTTGCGCTCACGACTCCGCTTCCAGGCAAGGAAGACGAATACCACGACTGGTATAACAACGTTCACTTGCCAGAGCTCGTCAATGGTCTCGGGATGCTAGGCGCATCGCGGTATGAGCTTGTCGCCAAGATGTCAGGTGCGGATGCCAACACTTATCTTGCGATCTATGATGTCGAGACTGACGATCCTGCAGGCTTCCTTGGCAAAGTCGGAGCATTTGCCCAATCGGGCGGCATGACCATGAGCGACTCGCAGGATCCTGCGGCCGGTTACACCGCATTCTTCAAGGCGCTTGGCGACAGGTTCGAACCCAGCGCCTAAAGGTTAGGCAGCAAGAACACAAAGCGGCGATCGGCATACCAAAGGTAGTGCCGCTGAGTATGAGGACAGATTCACGCCCCACGGGCGTTGGCAATGGAAAGGAATGACATGGCGGATTTCGACGAAACATTCGATTGGGTCGTGGTCGGCAGCGGAGCCGGCTCGATGAGTTCAGCCCTGCTTATGGCAAAGGCCGGGAAATCCGTTGTCATCCTTGAGAAGGCCGACACGTTCGGTGGCACGACCGCCAAGTCCGGCGGGATCATGTGGATCCCCAACAACAGTTTTATGGATGCCGGCGAAGACAGCACCGAAAGGAGCATCGAATACCTCAATGCGGTGGTGAAGGACGGGCCTGACTTCCCCGGCACCTCTCCGGAGCGGCGGTCGACTTACGTGGTCGAAGCAACCAAGATGGTCGATTTTGTCTGCGCGCAAGGCGTCGCGCTGGAACGTGGATCGAGTTTCTGGCCCGATTATTACGATGAACTGCCCGGGAGCGTGAAGACCAGCCGTACCGTTGCGGCAAGGCCGTTCAACAAGAAGGAACTGCCGGGCGGCTGGGCTAAAAAACTCCGTCAAGGCTTTCTCGAATTGCCTATCACGACGGATGACGGCCTGAAGATTCCTAACATGTCGCGCGATTGGGCTGCACGCAGGATATTTGCCAAAACTGCACTGAAGTTTGTCCTGGGCAAGGTTCTGGGCCAGCATTGGGTGAGCGCGGGCGCTGCATTACAGGGGCGCATGCTGAAAGCCGTGCTTGAAAAGGACGCGGCGGACATTCGGCTTGAATCGCCGGTTAATGAAGTCATCATCGATGGCGGCAAAGCCGTTGGCGTCGTCACTGAAAAGGATGGCAAGCCGTGGCGGATCGGCGCCGATGTCGGCATCTTGATGAATGCGGGCGGCTTTGGCTCGAGCCAGCCCATGCGTGACAAGTACATGCCCAAGACAAAGGTTGCATGGTCGAACGCGATCGAATCGAACACGGGTGACATGCACCGCGAACTTGAGCGTGTTGGCGGTGTTCTTGCGCAGATGGACCAGATGGTGGGCTTGCCCGGCACGCGCTCACCAGGGTGGGACGAGGCTTACATGAAGCCGGGAACGCAGAATGTCGGGGCCAAGCCGCACGCGATCCAGATCGACCAGTCAGGCGAGCGGTATATGAACGAGGCCAGTTCTTACGAACAGATATGCCAGGACATGATCGAGCGTGATGCAATCGTGCCCGCCGTTCCCAGCTGGATCATCATGGATTCGCAGTACATGAAGAAATTTCCGCTCGCCACCAAGATGGGCTCGCGCATTCCCAAGGCATGGCGCGAAAGCGGGTGGCTCAAGGAAGCAGGGACGATTGAGGGACTGGCCGAAGTGATCAAGATCAAGCCGGAGAAACTTCGTGCGACAGTCGATCGCTGGAACGGTTTTGTTGACAAGGGCCTGGACGAAGATTTTCAGCGCGGCAACGACCGCGTCTATAGCGGATGGCTGGGTGATACGCTGTTGCCGGAAGGCCCCTCCAGAACGCTGGGCAAGATCGAGAGCGGACCGTTTTATGCAATTGACGTTATTCCGGGCGATGTTGGCACTTACGGCGGCGTGGTTACGGACTGCGAGGCCCGCGTGCTTCAGGCAGATGGCACTCCGTTCGAGAATCTTTATGCCTGCGGCGTCACAACCGCGTCGCCGATGGGCGATGTCTATCCCGGTGCCGGCGCGAGTATCGGTCCGTCCATGACTTTCGGCTGGATCGCGGCCAAACACGCCGCCGGTCTGAGCAATCAGGATCTGACTTAGGGAGCATGTCAAATAGACTTGCAGCATTGAAGGAGGATGGCTGGCGCGTTCTTCGCACCTCCGGTTATTCCACATCGATTGGCGAGATGCTCTTTCGGACAGACGGCGGTGAACTGGTCGTCGGTTTTCTGGCCGAAGGCGATATCGTCAATGAAACGGTTGAGACCGTGCATGGCGGGGCGATGATGACATTTGCCGACACCGTTTTTGGATTTGCTGCGTCGCGGGCGGCCAGAACTCACCGCTGCGTGACGGTCCAGTTGCAGTATCAATTTTCCGGCGTCGCGCGGTTGGGTGAGTTCGTGTCCTGCGCGCCTGAGGTGGTGCGAGCGACATCGCAGCTGGTTTTTTTGCGCGGCCTTATCCTGTCGAACGGTCGCAACGTTGGAGCGGTCGATGCGATGTTCAAAATTCTTGATCCTGAGAAATACGAAGGGATCAAAGCGGGCTGATTGCGTAGCCTTTCGGCAGAGCCTGGCCCATCAGACGGCGATTTCAATCACTTGGCCGTCAATGCGCACTTCGTAAGTCAGGATCGGGATGAGCGCGGGCGGGTTGAGAGCCTTTCCCGTCTCCAGATCGAATCGCGCGCCATGGACCGGACAGGCGATCCACCCGCCGCGCATGCGCCCGTCTTCCAGCGGTTCCATCACATGGCTGCACTGGTTCTCGACGGCGAAAATCTTGTCTCTGCTGTTGCACAGAAGGATCTTTTTGCCGTCGACATCGACGCACTTCTTTTCGCCGGCGGGGACTTCCTGCAGCGTTGCAACTGCTACGAATCTCTTGTCACTCATTCCCAATCAATCTCTTCTGTTCTATCTTTTGGCCGGCGGAACAATGCGCCAGCCAGCGCGCAATGCCGCCAAACGACAGTTTAGGCAATCGTCTCTGGAATCTTGTTTGATTGATGGGAGGGAGCGCACCTTGCTGGCAGTTCCCTCTGGAACGGCCCGATTGGCCCCGCCGCGGAGAGGGCTGCGCCCGATACATTTTTGGGGCTGGGCCTATCCGGGTTTTCATCGCCTGATCGAAGTTGCTGAACGCTATTGCGCTCGGACATTGCTCTATGAGAAAGTAGCGAATGATCGGCGAGGATACCCTTGAACTCGATGGACAGATCGCACTTGTAACCGGTGCGGGCAAAGGCGTGGGCCGGGCGATCGCCATTGAGCTTGCAAGGCATAATTCCGGCGGCATTGCGGTGAATGATTTCGATGCATCCCGGGCCGAGGCAGTCGCGCAGGAAATTCGGGCAATGGGCGTCAAGGCAATCGCGGCCCCCTTTGATGTGACCGATATGGAAGGGGTGAAGGCGGCCTTTGCAACAGTCGCCGATGAATTGGGATCCGTGACGATCCTGGTCAACAATGCGGGAAACGCCGGGCCGACCGGCCAGTTTACCGTTGGCCAGCCTTTCTGGGATGAAGACCCTTGCGAGTGGGGCAAGTATATCAATACGAATTTCTTCGGCGTGCTGAATTGCTGTCATGCCGCGCTTCCATACATGGTTGAGGCAAAGGGCGGCCGGGTCGTGACGATCGTTTCTGATTCGGGACGTGTGGGCGAACCCAGGCAGGCGGTCTATTCTGCAGCGAAGGCAGGGGCAGCGGGCTTTATGCGTTCGCTTGCCAAGGATGGCGCGCGTTTCGGTGTCACTTGCAATTGCATTTCGCTGGGAACGATCCAGACCATGATGAGTGACGAGGATTTCGAGATCTATCAGCAAACGGACCAGTACAAGGCTGCGGTTTCGCGCTATGCAATTCGCCGCTGGGGGCAGCCTGAGGATGTGGCGGGTCTGGCGGCCTTCCTGTGTTCGCGAAGCGCGTCATGGGTCACAGGACAGACCTATCCGGTCAATGGTGGGTACAGTATGGCGTAATAGGACGGTGTGGTGCATTATAGCTGGCATCACAGTAATGAAGGCTTGACGAATCCCTTGCGACCGTAAAGCGTCGAAGGGAAAAATTGATTGGGGAGAATGCAATGCCGCCGACCGCGTATCACGCGCCCGAAACTATTGAGCAGGCCGTGAACCTGCTGTCCGGCGATGCCTCTGCGCGGCCGCTGGCTGGTGGCACAGATCTGGTTGTGCAGATCCGTTCAGGACGCGCCGCACCGGGCGCGATCGTTGATCTGAAGCGGATCGCAAAGCTGAGGGAAATCCGCCGGGAAGGTGAGGGTTTCGCAATTGGCGCAGCCGTTCCCTGCACAGCGCTTAAGGACAATGCGGCTCTGGCTGCGGCCTGGCCCGGAGTGGTCGAGGCGGCGAACCTCATTGGATCGGTGCAAGTGCGCAACCGCGCGACCATGGCGGGTAACCTGTGTAATGCTTCGCCCGCGGCGGACAGTGTCCCGGCGCTGGTGGCAGCGGGTGCGACTTGCATTGTTGTGGGGCCTTCGGGCGAACGTGAAGTTTCGGTTGAACAGATTCCCGCCGGTCCGGGCGCGACATCCCTGAAGTCCGGCGAATTCGTTGCCGAGATCCGGCTTCCTGGCCCTGCGAAGGGCGGTTCGGACGCCTATCTGCGCTCAATCCCGCGCACCGAAATGGACATTGCCGTGGTGGGTGCCGGTGCCAGTATCGCGTTGGATGGTAATGGGACGTGCACGGCTGCGCGCATCTCCATTGGCGCGGCTGCACCTACCGTTCTGCTGGTGGAAGATGCAGGCAAGGCCCTCGTCGGAACAAAGCTTGACGATGCGGCGATCGACAAAATGATGGAAGCCGTTCGCGCGGCTTGCAACCCCATCGACGACAAGCGCGGCACGGCGGAATACCGCACGGCAATGGCCGGTATTCTGGCCAAGCGCGTTGTACAGATTGCCTGCGAGAGGGCGGGAGGAAATTCATGAGCAAGATCCACGTTACCACGACCGTAAACGGAGATGAGCGCGAGTTCCTCTGCACGCCGGGGCAGACTCTTCTGGACGTCCTGCGCGGCGAACTGGGCATGACAGGAAGCAAGGAAGGCTGCGGCTCGGGCGATTGCGGTGCCTGTACCGTTGTTCTTGATGGCGAGATGGTCTGCTCCTGCCTTGTCCTGGCCGGTGAAGCACAAGGCCGCAGCGTCAGCACGATCGAAGGCGTTGCCGAGGGGAGTCAGCTCCACCCGATCCAGCAGAAGTTCCTGGAACATGCAGCCCTGCAATGCGGTTTCTGCACGCCTGGATTTATCGTGGCAGCCAAGTCTCTGCTGGACCGCAATCCCGACCCGACCGAGACAGAGGTGCGCTATTGGCTGGCCGGAAACCTGTGCCGCTGCACCGGTTATGACAAGATTATCAAGGCTGTGATGGATGCTGCAGCTGAACTGAGGCAGGAAAGGACCGCAGCATGAACGCCCCGGAATCCAAGGACACCTTCAAGGTTGTCGGCACTCGTCCAATCCGTCCTGACGGCGTGGAGAAAGTCACTGGCAAGGCGATTTTTGGCCCTGACTACAAAGCATCGAATATGCTTTTTGGCGCCATTGTGCGCAGTCCGCATCCGCATGCCCGGGTCCGTGGTATCGATACGAAAAAGGCCGAGGCCGTTGCCGGTGTGCATGCTTGTGTAACCGGTGCCGATTTCCCGACTCTGGAAGATACCATAATCCGCATGGGCGAAAGCGCCGGCAGCACTACCGACATGTCGCAAAACGTCATGGCGCAAGGTACGGTCTTCTACGATGGACATGCCGTGGCCGCAGTGGCCGCGACCAGTCAGGAAGCCGCCGATGAGGCTGCTGCCTTGATCGAAGTTGATTACGAAGTGCTTCCACACGTGATCGACATCAACGATGCGTTCAAACAGGACGCTCCGGTTATCCATAAAGACCAGAGACAAACCGGTCTTGGCGAGGGGGAAAAAGCCGGCCCCAATGTCTCGACGAAATTTGTCATGGCAAACGGCGAGATGGCAAAAGCACTGGAAGGTGCGGCGGCCACCGTTTCAGAGCATTATTCGCTCCTGCCCGTTCACCAGGGATATATTGAACCGCACGCTTGCGTCGCGACCTGGAAGGCTGACGGAAAAATCGACATCTGGTGCTCTAGCCAGGGCGCTTTCAACATTCGCATGCTCACCGCGTCATTCCTGCATCTCGAAATCGGTCGTATCAGGGTCATGCCGTTGGAAATCGGCGGTGGATTCGGCGGCAAGAACAGCGTTTATATTGAGCCAGTGGCAGCACTTCTTTCCAAGAAGAGCGGTCGCCCGGTTCGTCTCGCGATGAGCCGCTCTGACGTGTTTCGGGCGACCGGACCAGCGCCGGGCGCTGAAATAGACGTAACCCTTGGGGCTGATGCGGATGGCAAACTGGTCGCCGCCGATGTCACGTTCAAATATTCTGCGGGCGCCTTCAGAGGCACGGACGCCATGACCGGCGTGATGCATGCGATCAGCCAATACCTTGTGCCGGCATTTTCGGTCACGGGCTGGGAAGTCATTTGCAACATGCCCAAACACGCGGCCTATCGCGCACCCGGCGCGCCGCAAGTGAACTTCGCCGTTGAAAGCGCCATGAACGAGCTGGCTGACGAACTTGGTCTCGATCCACTGGATATACGCATCAAGAACGCTGTTGCACCTGGAATGCCTTCGATGATGGGCACTCCGTTTGGCGAAATCGGTCTGGTCGAGTGTCTTGAGGCCGCCAAGGTGCACCCGCATTATTCCGCACCGCTGGGGCCGAACCAGGCGCGCGGCGTGGCATGCGGCACCTGGATGAACTTCGGCGGTCCCTCGACGGCCAGCGTTTCGATCGCTGAAGATGGTTCAGTGCTGGTCGCTGAGGGCAACCCCGATATTGGCGGCAGCCGCGCCTCTATGGCGATGATGGCGGCGGAAACGTTTGGAATTTCATACGATGAGATCAACGTCACGATAGCCGATACGTCCTCCATCGGGTTTTCCATGATGACTGGCGGCAGCCGCACGACTTTTGCGACAGGCAAGGCCGTGGTCGAGGCAGCGCAGGCCGTTATTGAGATCTTGTGCGAGCGCGCGGCCAAAATGCTGGAAGTTGACGTCGGCGATGTCGAATGGATGGATGGCGAAGCGGTCTCAAAGAGTGCTGGCAAGCGACTGACCTTGAAGGAAATCGCGGTGAAATCCGGTGCGACTGGTGGCCCGATATCGTTTGAGAAGGGGGTCAATCCGTTGGATCACCTGCCGGGCTATGGCGTTCATATCTGCGATACGGAAGTCGATCCTGAAACCGGTCATGTCACTGTCACGCGTTATACGGCGGTGCAGGATGTGGGCCGTGCGATCCATCCGGCCTATGTTGAAGGTCAGTTGCAGGGCGGCGCGGTGCAGGGCATCGGCTGGGCTCTGAACGAAGCCTATATCTACAACAAGGATGGGACGCTGGATAATGCCGGATTCCTTGATTATCGTATGCCGGTTGCGTCCGATATGCCCATGATCGACACCGTCATGATCGAAAAGCCCAATCCAGCGCACCCCTACGGCGTGAAGGGTGTTGGTGAGGTGTCGATCGTTCCGCCGCTCGCCGCTGTGGGTGCCGCAGTCGGCAATGCGATCGGCAAGCCTATGCGCGATCTGCCGATTTCGCCTGATCGTGTCTATTCGGCGATGAACGGCAAGG
Source organism: Sphingomonadaceae bacterium (assembly GCA_019090585.1). Taxonomy (GTDB): domain Bacteria; phylum Pseudomonadota; class Alphaproteobacteria; order Sphingomonadales; family Sphingomonadaceae; genus Novosphingobium. The sequence goes on along the minus strand of JAHRVR010000081.1, from coordinate 263 downwards.
GCTGAACGGTCCCATGCGGATTGTGGTCATGCCGCCGTTTGATCAGGAGTTCTTTGGCGGCAAGGATCGGCTTGAGCTGGAGGCACGGAGCCTGTTTGGGCTTCTCAGCCAGCTTGAGTCGCTTGCGCCGGGGTTCTCGGACCTTGCCGATGTAAGGGCGGCCTTTGCTGTCGATGGTGTTGTCCAGCCGGATTGGTCAACGTCTCTGGAAGGCGTGCAGGAAGTCATCGTGCTTCAGCGCGTGGCCGGGGGCTGATCAGCCC
>JAHRVR010000080.1 GCA_019090585.1 Sphingomonadaceae bacterium | reverse complement strand
TCGCCTTCGGTTTCCGCAGCGCGCTTCGCCTCAAGCCACGCGGCAGCTTCAGCTTCCTGAGCGGCCTCACCGGCCGCCTTGACTGCGGCTTCCCGCTCTGCACGCAGCTCCTCAATCAATGCTTCGCGATCGTCGCCAATATCGGTTTCGCTCACCGCGTCATCGACCAGCCCTGCTTTTTTGGCGGCCTTGGCAACAACAAAATCAAGCTCTCGCTGCGAACAGAGCCCAAGCGTCACCGGATCCTTGGCCTGGATATTCTGGATATTCCAATGCGAACGCTCACGAATTGCAGAGATGGTCGTGCGGGTCGTTCCGATCAGCTTGCCGATCTGCGCGTCCGAAATTTCAGGGTGATGGCGCAGGATCCAGGCAATCCCGTCCGGCTTGTCCTGCCGCTTGGATACTGGCGTATAACGCGGCCCTTTGGTCCGGCTGACCGTGACCGGCGCCTTTTGCATTTGCAGCGCATAGCCGACATCGGCCTGTCCGCGTTCGATCTCTGCCATGGTCAGCTCTCCGGCGCGCACCGGATCGCGCCCGGTATATTTGCTGCTGGCCAGATCATCCGCCATCGCCTGCACTTCCAGGATATGCAAACCGCAGAATCCCGCGATCTGCTCGAAGCTCAGGGCCGTGGTGTCCACAAGCCACGACGCAGTGGCGTGGGGCATCAGTGGCGTTGGCTGTGACATCATTGAATCTCCGGCACAAATAACAAGGGCCGCCCCTTTCCGGAGCGGCCATTCCCATAGGATGTAGGACAATCCGTAAGGTTCGGCAAGGATTCGCTGATAGTCTGATACGAAACTACGTCATTGGGCTGGCTGCTGGCCCGCCGCTTTAGCCACCGGCAATCTCCAACACGATCTTGCCGATATGCTCGCCCGCTTCCATCCGGGCATGGGCCGAGGGCGCTTCGGCCATCGGGAACACCCTGTCCATTGCCGGCCGCAATTGCCCTGATTCAACAAGCGGCCACGCATTATCGGCTATTTCCTGGGCCAGCAGCGCCTTGAATTCATCCGAGCGCGGGCGGAGCGTTGAACCGGTGAGCGTGTAACGGCGCGCCATGATCGCCCCCATGTTGATCTGGGCCTTCGTGCCGCTCTGCGCCGCAATGCTTACATGCCTGCCATCTTCGGCAAGGCATTTGAGATTGCGCGGCACGTACTCACCGCCAACCATGTCCAGTACGATCTGGACTCCCATGCCGCCAGTGATGCGCTTCACGTCCTCGACGAAATCAGCCTGCCGGTAATTGATTGCATGGGCTGCGCCGATCTCCAGTGCGCTGGCGCATTTTCCATCGGTGCCGCACGTGACGATAACTTCAAGCCCGAACAGACGGCCAAGCGCAATTGCCATGGTGCCTATGCCGCTGGTGCCGCCGTGGACGAGCAGCGTTTCGCCCTCGCACGCCCAACCGCGCTCAAAAACATTGTGCCACACGGTGAAGAGCGCTTCGGGCAAGGCTGCCGCTTCGGCCAGCGACAGTGACCCCGGCACGGGCAGGCAATGGCTGGCCTGGACCGCGCAATATTGCGCATATCCACCGCCTGCCAAAAGCGCGCATACCTTCTGTCCCATCAGCTCGGGCGGGGCCGCCTCACCCAGCGCCACAACCTCACCAGAAACTTCGAGGCCCAGGATTGGCGATGCGCCGGGCGGCGGCGGGTAGAGGCCCTTGCGCTGCATGACGTCAGCCCGGTTGACGCCGGCATAAGCCGTCCTGATCAGCACCTCTCCCGAACCCGGAACTGGCACTGGATAGCTTTTCTGCCGCAATCCCGCCGGGTCGCCGCTCTCTGCAACGCCGATCACAGTCATTTCGCGCGGTAAAATGTCGATCATGTCAATCCTGAGGCTGCATGCATAGTTCCTCTGGGGAACTAACTGCGCAGCTGCTTGACAGCAAGCGATTAGCATCGGATGTTGCTCGCGTAATGGACGATGAAGATCGACCGAAACCGCGTATGCCCGAAGGCAGCTTCGGAGCCGCAAGCCTCTTGGCCGGCGAAAGCCTTGAAAGCTATTCGCTGGCCGAGCTTGATACGCGCGTGGCCCTGATCGAAGCTGAAATTTCCCGGATCCAGAACCACCGCGGAAGGGCTTCCGATCACATGCGCGCCGCTGAAGAAATGTTCAGGCGAAAGAACTGATGGGTAGCGTGCCCGTCCTAGCAACGGCGCCTGTTCGTCCTATATCGGCAATGTTCATCTGTTTCCTGCACAGTCCCGAATAGCCCGGGGCGCCACCCCCGCAACCGAAAGTCAATGAGATGCCAAGTTTCGCGCAAAGCCTGGAAACGACACTGCATCTGGCACTCAGCCAGGCATCCGAGCGGAGCCACGAATATGCTACGCTGGAACATCTGCTGCTTGCGCTGATCGAAGATGCAGACGCGGCGCAAGTGATGCAGGCCTGCGGCGTGGATCTTGGCGACCTGGGCGATGTCGTGAAGCAATATCTCGACCAGGAATACCAGTCCCTCAAAACCGAAGAGAAAGGCGATCCGGCCCCAACCGCCGGTTTTCAGCGAGTGATCCAGCGCGCCATCCTCCATGTCCAGTCTTCGGGCAAGGATACGGTGACGGGGGCAAATGTCCTTGTGGCGCTTTTTTCCGAGCGCGATTCCTATGCCGTTTATTTCTTGCAGCAGCAGGATATGAGCCGACTCGATGCCGTCAGCTTCATCAGCCACGGCATCGGCAAGGGAGGGCGTAGCATCGAGGACCGCAGCCCCAAGGGTTCGGAAGAGCAAGCCCCGCAAGTCGAAGAAAAAGCAGATCCCAAGAACAAGAAAGAGTCCGCACTCGATCAGTTTTGCGTGAACCTCAACGAAAAGGCGCTCGCTGGCAAAATCGATCCGCTGATCGGACGCGGCCCTGAAGTGGACCGTACGATCCAGATTCTCTGCCGCCGGTCAAAGAACAACCCGCTTTATGTGGGTGACCCGGGCGTCGGCAAGACTGCCATCGCCGAGGGCCTTGCCCGCAAGATCGTGGAAGGCGAAGTTCCCGAAGTCTTGTCAGAAGCAGTGATCTATTCGCTCGACATGGGCTCTCTCCTGGCCGGCACTCGCTATCGCGGCGATTTTGAAGAGCGCCTCAAACAAGTCGTCAGCGAACTTGAACAAATGCCCGATGCGGTCCTGTTCATCGACGAAATCCATACGGTGATTGGTGCCGGGGCAACCAGTGGCGGCGCCATGGATGCATCCAACCTTCTCAAGCCAGCCCTTTCGGGTGGCACGATCCGCTGCATCGGCTCAACCACCTACAAGGAATTCCGCAACCATTTCGAGAAGGATCGTGCGCTGCTGCGCCGCTTCCAGAAGATCGATGTCAATGAACCAACCATCGAGGACACGATCAAGATCCTGAAGGGCCTGCGTTCAGCTTTCGAAGAGCATCACAAGGTCCGCTATACACCCGATGCGCTCAAGACCGCGGTTGAGCTTTCGGCGCGCTATATCAATGACCGCAAGTTGCCTGACAAGGCAATCGACGTGATTGACGAGGTCGGCGCGATGCAGATGCTGCTACCGCCCAGCCGCCGCAGGAAAACAATCACCGCCAAGGAGATCGAGAAAGTTATCTCGACCATGGCGCGAATCCCGCCCAAATCGGTCAGCTCCGATGACAAGAAAGCGCTGGGCAGCCTCCACAAGGATCTAAAACGCGTCGTCTTCGGCCAGGACAAGGCGATCGATTTGCTGTCGACCGCCATGAAGCTGAGCCGGGCGGGCCTGCGCGATCAGGACAAGCCGATCGGCAGCTTTCTGTTCTCTGGCCCCACCGGCGTAGGCAAGACCGAAGTGGCCAAGCAACTCGCTTCGATCATGGGCATCCCGATCCAGCGCTTTGACATGTCCGAATATATGGAGCGCCATTCGATCTCGCGGCTGATCGGTGCACCTCCGGGCTATGTCGGTTATGATCAGGGCGGCTTGCTGACCGACGCGATCGATCAGCAGCCGCATTGCGTGCTGTTGCTCGACGAAATCGAGAAAGCGCATCCGGACTTGTTCAACATCCTGCTGCAAGTCATGGATAATGGCCGCCTGACCGACCATCACGGCAAGACCGTTGATTTTCGCAATGTCGTGCTGATCATGACAACCAATGCCGGTGCGGCCGACATGGCCCGGCAGGGCATCGGCTTTGGCGATGTCTCAAAGGAAGATGCGAGCGAAGAAGCGGTAAAGCAGATGTTCAGTCCTGAATTCCGCAACCGTCTCGATGCGATCGTACCGTTCAACTATCTTGGCAAGGACACGGTCAGCCGCGTGGTCGACAAGTTCATCCTGCAGCTGGAATTGCAGCTGGCCGAGCAAAACGTGCACATTCAGTACGATAGTAACGCGCGAGAATGGCTGGCTGACCGCGGCTATGACCGGCTTTTTGGCGCGCGGCCAATGGCCCGCCTCATTCAGGAAAAGGTCAAACAGCCGCTCGCCGAGGAGCTGTTGTTCGGCAAACTGGAAAACGGCGGCGAGGTCCACGTCTCAGTCAAGGACTCGGCACTGTCCTTCGAGCTGACACCGGCGCCCCCCAAAGTGGTCAAGCGCAAAAAGAAGTCGGCGAAGAAGACCCCGCCGAAAAAGCCCGACGCCAATACCAACGACAAGACCGAGAGCAAGGACAGCGAATAAGCAGCTGAGGCAGCCGTAAATCCAGCGGGGTTTGGGCAACGCGGCGCCGCCCCATTCCCGGGTTGGTTTCCCGAATGGTGGTTTCTTTGTCATGGTTCAGGCCACAACCATGTGGCATCTGGCGATCCATATCACTGCTGATTATTGCCGGATCGATACCGGATTGACCGGAATCAAGGGAATGGACGAGCCATCCGTTTACCCGCAGACTTCGTCGCACTATCCAATTGCCGGAGAAGAGATTTGGCCGCTGACGCCGAAAAGACGCCCGATACGCCGTTCTACAAGCTTGGTGGGCATGAGACGTTCCGCGCCATCTGCGATCGCTTCTATGATCTGATGGAAAGCGACCCGGCCTATGCCGAACTACGCGCCATGCATGCCGATGACCTTGCCCCCATGCGGAAATCTCTGCCACTGTTCCTGGCAGGCTGGGCGGGCGGCCCGCGCGACTGGTTTGAAGCCAATCAAGGACGCTGCATGATGAGCGTGCACAAGCCGTACACAATCAACAAAGCGGTTGCCGGACAATGGGCTGAGGCCATGACGCGCGCAATTACCGATGTGGCCCCTGAACCTGCCGATATGGCGAAAGCGATGGGGAGCGTCTTGTCCGACCTCGCACTGGGAATGGGCCGCGACTAGAACCGGTCCCGAACCGCCATTTAGCACCCAATCCGGAACAGCTTTTCGCGTGCCGTAGCGCCGCGCAGCAATTCCAGCCGCGAGGGCGGCAGTTTCAGCGCCTTTGCGAGCAGCCCCCTGACCGCGTCGTTGGCTTTGCCGCCTTCCGGGCTGGCACGGACCTTCGCCAGCAGCTTCCCTCGCGCGATTTCCAGCCCTTCACTTCTTGCACCGGGCGTAACCCGCACGGCCAGCCTGCCTTGCGCATCTGCCAAAGCCAGCACTGCCTCGGCTGGAGGAAAATCCTGCGCCGGGCGGGCCATCACCTCTGACCCAATCCCTCAGGCCTAATCCCTCGGGCCAAGAGCCTTGGCATGGTTGCGCCCGTTCTCGACATATTGAGCAACGCCCAGCTGGTTTTGGGCGATCGCCGCGTCGTCCAGATCGCGCACATATTTCGCAGGGGTGCCAATCCATAGCTGGCGCGCTTCAATCCGCTTGCCGCTTGTCAGCATCGCACCGGCCGCCAACATTCCGTCGCTTTCAACGACGCAGCCGTTCAGCACAGTCGCACCAAGGCCAACAAAAGCGCGGTCTTCCAGCACGCAGCCATGGATCATCGCCATGTGGCCAATCAACACGTCATCGCCGATGATCGACGGGTAACCACCGGGAGAACCCCCGGATGGACCGTCGCAGTGGACAACGCTGCCGTCCTGAATGTTTGTCCGTGCGCCAATGACGATCCGGTTCACATCACCCCGGATCACGCAATTGTACCAGATGCTGACGTCAGGCCCGATTTCCACATCGCCGATGATCCGGCAGCCGGGCGCAATAAATGCGGTGGGATGGATTTTCGGCATCTTGCCATCAATTGCAGCAATGGTGATGTCCCGGCGTGTCTCAGTCATGGTATTCCCATTAGTTTGGGCCAGCAGATCGGCGGCAGTATCGAAGCGTAATCGTCGGATGAAGGCGGAACAACAGGAAACTCCGCAGCAGTATGATAACAATCATTGCCGCGCCAGATGAAACGCTTTGCCTCGCAGATCACTCATTCAGCAGGCGCGCGGCAAGGTCTGCATAATACGTGAGGATGCCTGAACAACCCGCACGCTTGAACGACAGCAGCGTCTCCAACACCAGCGCATTGCGATCTCCCACCCCGGCGGCAACGGCGGCCTCGATCATCGCATATTCGCCGCTCACCTGATAAGCGAAAACCGGCACTTCGAAACGGTCCTTCACCGCCCGGACAATGTCCAGATAGGGCAGGCCGGGCTTGACCATGACACTGTCCGCGCCTTCCTCGATATCCATGGCAACTTCACGCAAGGCCTCTTCGCCATTGGCCGGGTCCATCTGGTACGTCTTCTTGTCTCCCTTGAGGAGACCGCCTGAGCCAACCGCATCGCGGAACGGGCCATAGAAGGCAGAGGCATACTTGGCCGCGTAGCTCATGATCTGGACATTGACGTGGCTTTCGCTTTCCAGCGCGCTTCGGATCGTCCCGATCCGGCCATCCATCATGTCCGAAGGAGCAATAATGTCAGCGCCTGCCGCGGCCTGATTCAACGCCTGACCGACCAGCACTTCCACCGTATCGTCATTAAGGACATAGCCGGCATCGTCGATCAGCCCATCCTGGCCGTGGCTGGTATAGGGATCGAGCGCAACGTCCGTGAGAATACCAATATCATCGCCCACTGCATCGCGAACCGCCCGGATCGCGCGGCACATGAGATTGTCGGGATTGAGCGCCTCTATCCCGTTCTCGCTGCGCCGGTCAGGCTGAGTATTGGGAAACAGAGCGATGCAGGGAATGCCCTGCTCCACTGCGGCTTTGGCCCGCAAAGCAATACCATCGCTTGACCAGCGCGACACGCCCGGCAGCGAGGGGATCGGCTCCTCCGCGCCCTTGCCGTCTGTCACAAACAAGGGCCAGATCAGGTCAGCGGGTTGCAACACCGTCTCACAGTGCATTGCGCGGCTCCAGGGCGTGGCGCGGGTGCGGCGCAGCCTGGTGTTTGGGAAATGTCCGGTCATGGAAAGACTGACTGCCGCAAAACCCCCGCTCCTTCAATGCCCCTCGGCAAGTTCCGGCGCTCGGCGGTCAATTTCGGATCGGGCCACCACGCCGTGCCGCCAAGCCGCGTGATTCGCCGCGAACAGGCGCTGGGGCAGCCACATCTCGGCGGGCAAGGCGATCGATTTCCCGCCGGGCTTCCTCGATTATTGGCTTGGTCGGCACCAGCTCGCCGAGCGCGGCACCGGACGGTACCGATTTCAGGCTTTCCAGCCTTTGCCGGAATTCGCCCAGTTCCTTGCCCGATATCTGCGGGCGCGAGACAAAACGGACCGACAGCGGATTAACCTTACGTTTTCCGCGATAGACTTCGAAGTGGAGATGCGGGCCGGTTGAAAGCCCGGTCGACCCGACATAGCCGATGACCTGACCGGCCTCGACTCTGGCGCCGCGATTGACGGCAATGCGGCTCATATGCGCATATCCTGACCCCAGGCCTTTACCATGCTCGATCCGGACATATTTGCCGTGCCCGCCATGCCGCCCGGAATAGGAAACCGTGCCGTCACTGACAGCAACGATCGGTGTGCCATAGCGCGCCGCATAATCCACGCCGGAATGCATGC
>JAHRVR010000079.1 GCA_019090585.1 Sphingomonadaceae bacterium | reverse complement strand
GGCGGCTTTGCGACCAATGGCGTCAATATGACCAAGCTGGAAAGCTATCAAAAAGGTGCAAGCTTCGCGGCGACCACATTTTATTGCGATGTCGAAGGTGCGCCGGGACATCCTCCTTTCGACCGGGCCATGGCCGAACTGGGCTTTCACTGCGACGATGTACGGATTTTGGGCACTTACCGGCAGGCACGCTCAAGGGATTGAAATCACCGGATTACGGCCTGACGCTTGCGCCATGAGGCACAGCGTGCCACCCATTTGTCTGTGACTGTCCCGGGCACAAGGATCGCAGCGGCGCAACCTGCCGAAACCACGGTGCGCGATTGGCGCGCGCTGCGCGATTCGGACGACATCCAGTTCGAACCCGTGGCTCCGATCGAGCCCCCTGAAGTGCCCGAATGGCTGCAATGGCTTGGCGAATGGCTTCGCGACATTTTCGAGCCGATCGGCAAAGCGCTGGGCATGCCCTGGCCGACAATCCAGATTGTCCTGATCGCCTTGGGCGTCCTGCTGGCGCTGCTTGTGGCCTGGATGGTTCTTCGCCCGCTAATTGAACGAGTGATGGCGCGCGGGCCCGCCCCGCAGGAAGAGGAATGGGAGCCCGCTCGCGATGCGGCCGCAGCGCTGCTGGAAGACGCCGACCGGCTGGCGCAGGCGGGCCGCTATGACGAAGCGGTGCACCTACTGCTGAAGCGCAGCGTCCACCACATCGCGCAAGGCAGGCCAGAATGGCTGCACCCAGCCAGCACAGCGCGCGAGATTGCACAATTCCCGATGCTGCCCGAAGGTGCCCGCAATGCCTTCTCGAAAATCGCGGTGCATGTCGAACGAAGCCTGTTCGCCTTGCACGGCCTTGACGAAACGGACTGGAAAGCCGCGCGCGCTGCTTATGCCGATTTTGCTCTGGCAGAACTTCCCGCATGAGCAGTGCGAAACCCACGGGCGGCAATCCCTTTTCAACGCGCGCGGCGTTACTGCTGGTTCTTGGCGCAGCGACCATCTTTGTCGCGCTTTTATGGATGATCGGCGCTGGTCTGGCAGCAGGCCCGGCCAACGATGGCGGCAACCACGGCGCGGGCAAGGGGCTGAATGGTTATGCCGCGCTTTACAGCTTCCTCGAATCACGCGGGGTGGATGTAAGGCGTGTGCGCTCCCCCAAATCCCTCAAAGACAGGCAATTGCTGATCCTCACCCCTCCCCATCGGGCGACGGGAGAGGAGATAGACAAGATCGTCGATCGCCGGCGCATGTCCGGTCCTACCATTGTCGTCACGCCAAAATGGCAAACGATGCGTGCTCCGCCCTCATCGACGGAAACGCGAAAAGGCTGGGTCTTACTGGTCGGCTCCGCCACGCCTGAATGGCCGGGCTTTCTCAATGATGTGAGAGTCAGGATCGGCAAGGCCGGAACAGGAGGGCAGTGGCACGCCAAGGGAGCGCGCGGCACCCTGCCTGAACCATCGAAAGTGCTCTCCGGCGAAGGCCCGCGGCTCGTTCCGCTCGTCACTGGCGGCAAAGGCCGCATCCTTGCCGCCTATATCGCGGACGGTGGCCACTATCCGCGCCTTGAGGCGATGGCTCTTGAACGCCCGGCTGCAACAGTGAAAGGCCAAAGGCGCTGGCCGCTTATCGTGGTGTTCGAGCCCGATCTTCTCGACAACTACGGCTTGTCAGGTTTTGCGAACGCCAAATTTGCCGAGGCCCTGGTGCGTGCTGCGATGAACGGCGAGGAGATGCCCGTGGCTTTCGACCTCACGCTCAATGGCCATGCGCGCAAGGCGAACCTTCTGACACTGGCCTTCACGCCGCCATTCCTGGCTGCAACGCTGTGCCTCCTGCTGGCGGCTGCGGTGATTGGCTGGCGCGCATTCCTGCGCTTCGGCCCGCCGCGCAAATCCGAGCGCGCCATTGCATTTGGCAAGCGCGCTCTGGTCTCCAACACGGCCGGGCTGGTCCGGCGCGCACGGCGGCTCCACTTGCTGACAGGCCCTTATGCCCAGCATTCCCGCGAGAAGATCAGCCGTGCCCTTGCGATCCCCCGCCAGCCGGACGAGCATGCGCTCGATGCTGCCATTGACCGCGCAATTGCCGCGCGCGATCCCGGCATCACCCCATTTTCACAGATCGCCGCCCGCTTGCGCGGCGCGAAAGGGCCGCATCAGGCCGTAACCGCAGCACGAGAATTGCATGCGCTGGAAAGGAAACTGATCCGATGAGTGACATCACGCCAATGGGGCCAGACTCCATGAGCCTCACGGATGTCGGCCAGCTGGCCGAGGCGATACGCGGCGAGATCAGCAAGGCGATCGTTGGACAGCAAGAGGTGGTGGACCACTTGCTGATTGCCCTGATGGCGCGCGGCCACGTGCTGCTCGAAGGGCCGCCGGGCACGGCCAAGACCTTTCTTGCCCAGTGTTTTGCCGCCAGCATCGGTCTTGATTTCGGGCGCATCCAGTTCACGCCCGATCTCATGCCGGGAGACATCCTTGGCACCAACTTGTTCAATTTCCAGACCAGCGAGTTCACTTTGACGCGCGGGCCGATCTTCTGCGACCTGCTGCTCGCTGACGAAATCAACCGCACCCCGCCCAAGACGCAGGCCGCGCTGCTCGAAGCCATGCAGGAACGGCGCATAACACTGGATGGCTCTGCCCATGAACTGCCCGCCCATTTCATGGTGGTGGCAACGCAGAACCCCATTGAAAACCAGGGCGTCTATCCGCTGCCCGAAGCGCAGCTCGATCGCTTCTTGTTCAAGCTGTTGATCGCTTATCCCAGCGAAGAAGAGGAAATGCGCATCGTTTCCCGCTTTGGTGAGAATCAGGGACTGCCCCATCCGGCGGAACTGGGCATCGCGGCTGTGACAACGCCGCAGCGGCTGGACGCGGCGGTCAATACAGTGCGCAGCGTCACACTGTCCGATGCCGTAACCGAATATGTCGTGCGGCTCGTGCGGGCGACGCGCGAAAGCCCGGACTTGTCCTGCGGGGCTTCCCCGCGCGCCGCCGTTTTACTGGCCGGTGCAGCGCGGGCGCGGGCCGCAATTGACGGGCGCGATTACGTCCTTCCCGACGATGTAAAAGCGCTGGCAACATCAGTGCTGCGCCACCGGTTGCTCCTCAGCCCGGCTGCGGAGATCGAGGGCAAGCAAGTCGAGACGCTGGTCGATCAGCTTGTAACCCAGACTGAGGCGCCGCGCTGAACCCATGCCCCATCCGGCAAGCCTTTTCGTGCCAACCCGGCGTGCCGCCATCCTGCTCGCATTGGCAGCGCCTGTTGCATTGGTGATCGCCGCGACATTCCCGGGCGCATGGGTGGCCGCGCCACTATTGGGCGCGATGCTGCTCCTTCTGGTCCTGGGCGATGCGCTGGCGGCGGGAAGCCTGAACCACGTGGAACTGATCGTTCCCGGCGATGCCGAAGTGGGGGCCGAAGTGCAGCTGGAAGTGGAGGCCGGGTTTATCGGCGGAAAACGCGCGCATGTCGAAGTGGCATTCGATTGCGATCCGCGCCTGCTCCCGGGCGGACGGGGACATTTCAAACTGACCGGAAAAGGCAGTGATTGGCGCGGCAAACTGGCCTTTGCGCCGCTGCGCCGGGGAACCGGAACCTTCGACAGAATCTGGCTGCGCTGGAACGGGCCGTTGGGTCTGGGCGCGCGGCAATCCATGCGCGAGGCCAGTCAGGAACTGCGCGTCTGGCCCAATATTTCGATCGTGCGTTCACCAGCGCTGCAAACCTTTCTGCACAATACGCAAGCCGGCTTGATTGCCCGGCGCTTTCGCGGCGAAGGCTCACAATTCGAATCGCTCACTGAATACCAGTCCGGGATGGACCGCCGCCGCATCGACTGGAAAGCATCGGCCCGCCACGCCCACCTTTATGCCAAGGAATACGAAACGGAGCGCAATAACCAGATTGTCTTCGCTTTCGATTGCGGCCAGTCAATGTGCGAGCCCATAGACGGGCTGCCGCGTATCGACCGCGCCGTATCCGCCGCGCTCGCCACCGCCTATGTCGCGCTCAAAACCGGCGACAAAGCCGCTCTGTTCGGTTTTGCCGCACGGCCCGAAGTGATGACGCCATTTGTATCTTCCAGTCAGAATTTTCACCGCCTGCAACGCGCCGCCGCGGGTATTGACTACCATGCGCAAGAGCCCAATTTCACGCTTGCCATGGCCACGCTCACGGCCAGACTGCAACGCCGCTCGATGATTGTGATCTTCAGTGATTTCACCGATCCGACCAGTGCAGAGCTGATGATCGAGAGCATTTCGCACTTGCTCTCACACCATTTTGTGCTGTTCGTAACACTGGCCGATGCCGAGCTGGAAAACCTGTCGGAGGCTGAGCCCGCCGACATGCAGAACCTTGCCATGGCAGTGACGGCGGATTCGCTATTGCGCCAGCGCGCCCTGGTAAAACTGCGCCTGCGCCAGATGGGCGCTGATGTGATCGAAGCGCCGCACCACCTGATCGGGACGCGGCTGATCGATGCCTATCTGGCAATCAAGCGCGCCGGTGCGATCGGATGAGGGAGACACGCTGATGGCCGTCGATCCTGCCTCCGGCGCTCTGGAACAAGCAGCGCTGCACTCCGACCGGTTCCGGCTGGAACGCGAGCCGGACTGGAAGCGGCTGGAGTCCATCGTGACCCGGCTGGAAAAAGGCCAGCTGCGCAAGCTTTCCGATGAGGACCTGCTTGCGCTGCCGGTGCTGTACCGGACTGTTGCCTCAAGCCTGTCCATCGCGCGCGAGATTTCGCTCGATGCCGCCACTCTTGCCTATCTCGAAGCGCTTGTTCAGCGGGCATGGTTCGTTGTTTATGGCCCGCGTTCCTCGCTGGGTTCGTGGCTGAGAAACTTCCTGGGCGGCGGCTGGAGCGCATCAGTGCGCGGCATCGGCCTCGACATAGCAATCGCATTGGCGGTGATGGTTGCAGGGGCTCTCGCGGGCTGGATGCTGGTTGCCGGAGATCCGGGCTGGTACCACACCATCGTGCCCGGCCAACTTGCCGATGCGCGCGCGCCGGGCGCCAGCCGCGAGGTGCTGCAGGCCACGCTGGACGGCACATCGAGCGGAACGGGTCTTTCCGCATTTGCCGCTCAGCTCTTCAGCAACAATGCGCAAGTTTCGATCCTCGCTTTCGCGCTTGGATTTGCCTTCGGCGTGCCCACGTTGATGCTGCTGGTCCATAATACCGCAGGGCTTGGCGCGATGCTGTGGCTGTTCAATGAGGCGGGGCTGCTCTTTGAGTTCTCCGCCTGGCTTTCAGTCCACGGCACGACAGAGCTGTTCGCGATCCTGCTGGCCGGGGCAGCGGGCCTCCATGTCGGCCGGTCCATGGCTTTTCCCGGAGACCGCGGCGTGCTGGAGGCTGCGGGCGAGGCGGGAAGGCGCGCAGCCCAGGTAATGGCAGGCGTGATAGTGATGCTGGTGGTGGCCGCGCTGCTGGAAGGCTTCGCCCGGCAACTCATCCCCGGCAGCGACGGGCGGCTGATTATCGGCGGTTTCATGCTGGCATTCTGGCTGGCCTATTTCCTGGCATTCGGCAGGCGCGATGAGGAGGACAGCGTGTGAATGCGCCCCTGCCCAAACGCTTGCGCCGCAGCGGGCGCGACCGGATTTTGATCACGCCCGAAGGTATCGCCCTGCCTATAACCTTGGCGAGCAGAGGCGCGCGGGCCGGTGCGCTGGTGCTGGACCTTGCCATCATCGGGTTTCTGCAGATCGCCATGACCATCGCCCTGATCGCGATGGCAGGCGGATTCGCCGGCTTTTTTTCAAAACTGGAAGACGGATCGGCCACCGTAGGCGCGCTGGAATTCCTGTTCGTCATCTGGATCCTTGCGATATTTCTGTTCCGCAACGCCTATTTCCTGTTCTTCGAACTCGGAGCGCGCGGAGCAACACCGGGCAAGCGCATGACAGGCATCCGGATCGCATCGCGCGATGGCGGCAGGCTTTCGGTTGAAATGGTAATTGCGCGCAACCTCCTGCGCGATATCGAGCTGTTCCTGCCAATCGTCTTCATTTCCTCGGCCAGCGGCGGCGGGAATGCCAGCGCGGCTGGAATAGCCGCAGCAGCCTGGTTCCTCGTCTTTGCCCTGTTCCCCTTTTGGAACCGTGACAGGTTGCGCGCCGGCGATATCATTGCCGGAACCTGGGTGGTCGAAAAGCCGCATCGCAAGCTGGCCGCAGCGATGTCAGCCAAAGACAGCGCGGCTAGCGGGGACACAGCTGGCCCGCAGGGCGCTTATCGTTTCTCCGACGAAGAACTGGACGTTTATGGCGAATACGAATTGCAAACGCTGGAAAATATTCTGCGCGAGAACCGCACGAAATCGCTAAGCGCCGTCCACCGCGCGATCGCACGCAAGATCGGCAGAAACGATGGCATCGAAGACGAACGCGCGTTTCTGGATGCCTATTACACGCAGTTAAGGGCAAGGCTGGAAGTCAACATGCGCATGGGCCACCGCAAGGCTGACAAACACGCCTAGAAACACCGGCAACATTGCCCAAACCATACCTCTGACGAGGCCCGGTTTGGGCGCTGCAAAACTATGTGTTACCTTCCAGAATACCAACAAATATAGAGGGAGTGCGGTCGAAATGCGTATCGGAAACTATGCTTTCGATGAGGCGTTGGCGATGGAGATTGCTGAAAAGTTGCTCTTCGCCGTCATTATTCTGATCATCACATGGGCGCTTGCAAAGGCCGCCAAATGGGCCTTCGCCAAGCTGGTGGACAATGTTGAATTCTTGCGGCGCAACACGGCGGCCGGAGAATCGGTTGGCCTCTCACTTGGCAAGATCGTGTCTCTCTTCATCTGGCTGTTTGGCCTGTTGGCCGTATTGCAGGTCTTTGACCTTGGCGGCGTCATGGCCCCGATTCAGGCCCTCCTCAATAATGTCATGAGCTTCGTCCCGGACCTGATCGGTGCAGGCGTTATCTTCTTCATCGGCGCGGTGGTCGCCAAGATCGTGCGCGACATCGTCGTCACCACACTACAGACTATCCATTTTGACAAATGGGCCAACAAGGGCGGCGTCGATTCGGTTACCGGCAACAGTGCGATCAGCAAGACGATTGGCGTAATCGTCTATGTGTTGATTATCATCCCGATCGCGATTCTGGCGCTGGATGCGTTGAACCTTGAAAGCGTTTCCGGTCCGGCGAGCGATATGCTGAGAATGATTCTGGACGCCTTTCCGCGCATTATCGGTGCGGCCATCCTGCTGGGCATCGGCTATCTGATCTCACGCTTTGTGGTTCAGCTTCTTCAGGATCTGCTGCCCGGCCTGGGCGTTGATCGTGCACTGGGTGAGGTGGATATCCTTCCGACCGGCGCAACGGTTTCCAATGTCCTTGCTCGCGTCACGCAAGTCGCGATCATGCTGTTCTTCGCCATCGCTGCGACCCGCATGCTTGGTTTCCCGGAATTGACCGCGATCCTTGATCAGGTGCTGGAACTTGGCGGACGGGTAATCTTCGGGTCAGTCGTCATCATCGTCGGCTTCCTGATTGCCAGAGTGCTCAGCGGGCTTATCGCCGGCTCTGGTGAAGACGGCCTTGCCGCCTCAATTGTCAGATGGGCGGCGATCATCCTGTTCACTTTCATGGGCCTCGAATTCATGGGCGTGGGCGACGAAATCGTCCGTATTGGCTTTGGCGCGCTTGTCATCGGCGGTGCGGTGGCCGGAGCGCTGGCCTTCGGACTTGGTGGGCGCGACTGGGCCGCGCGTCAGCTTTCAAAGTTTGGCAGCAAGGGCGGGCCACCGGCCTGATCCCCACAACCTGACGACAAGACGACGACAAGACTTGGGGCACCGCGCCATATGGCCGGTGCCCCTTTCTTTATGCCGCAGTGGCGTTGCGGCTGGGACCGCTCTGGCCTAAGAGCACACCCGT
Organism: Sphingomonadaceae bacterium; assembly: GCA_019090585.1. Taxonomy (GTDB): domain Bacteria; phylum Pseudomonadota; class Alphaproteobacteria; order Sphingomonadales; family Sphingomonadaceae; genus Novosphingobium. The sequence continues at coordinate 8,887 of JAHRVR010000079.1, read as the reverse complement.
GACGTCCCTTCGGTCCCAACGATTTGCGTTCCTTTGGCTGGCCCTGACCGGCGCATTCCTGCTGGGTGCAGCCCTGCCGTCTGGCTGGATGCCCGCAAGCAGTGAGGGCGCCATGCGCATTGTGCTATGCACAGGTGCCGGACCGCTCGAAGTGCGCGCGGACGATGCAACACGTCCTGGCCTGGCCAAGCTTGGCGCACTGCTCGATCATGCCCAACGGGGCGGCCATTCCGGCGATGATGCCCCGCGCGACCCCTGTCCTTTTGGAGTGGCGCTGTCACAGGCGCTTGATGTCCCCCCGCCTCCTGCGGTCCTTGGGATTCCGGCCTTGGCAGCGCAGCCTGCAACACCGGATGAAATTACCGCGCGGCTGGTTGCAGCCCGCAACCTGAGACCACCGGCCAGAGGGCCACCCCGCTTCGCCTGATCACATCCATTCCCGATCAAGCGAAAGACATAAACATGAAATACCATGGAAATGGCAGCGCTCTGGCGCTGTCTTTGATGCTTGCCGTCATCCCGGCGGCGGCACAGGCCGACCACAGCGAAGACCATATCATTGCCATTGGCCAGCGGGCCGATGAGCGCGGACCAGCCGGTATGATGGGCGATCATGTCCACCGCGGCGGTGAGTTCATGGTCGGCATCAGCTATATGCATGACGAATATGGCGGGGCCAACCAGCGCGGAACCCGCAAAATCAGCGATCACATGATCGCGATGGCAGACTACACTGTCAGAGTGAAAAGCATGACAATGGACATGGCCATGCTGCATCTGATGTGGGCGCCCAATGACCGCATCACTTTTACAGCAATGCCGATGTGGATGCGCATGGAAATGACCATGCTGGGTATCGGCGATCACATGGAAATGGATGGCGCCTCGTCCATGGTCGGACACGGCCACCACGGACCCATGCCGGGCGAGACCATGACCCATTCGGTCAGCGGTATCGGCGATACTGAAGTGGGCGCACTGGTTTCTCTGGCTCGTGGACCGGACCTGACCGCCCATGCGGGGCTTGCTGTTTCGATCCCAACAGGCAGCGTTTCACGCAAGAACCACAATGGAACGTTTGTCCATTATGGGATGCAGCCGGGCAGCGGCACCTGGGATCTGATCCCTTCCTTCACGGTCGGCGGGGGGAACGAGCAGCTTCGCTGGGGCGCGCAGGCCCGGTACCGTTTTAGCGCCGAAGACCGTAACAAGAGTGGCTTCCGGTTTGGCGACCGCTTCGATTCAAGCATCTGGCTCACCAGGCCGCTCTCGCCCGCTGCTGCGGTCACAGCGCGCATTGCCTATCAGGACCGCAGCAAAGTGGAAGGACACTACAACGGTGCGCACGGCCATGCTTCTCCTCCCGACAGGCAGGAAAATTACGGCGGCAAGGTCCTTCAGGCCGGATTGGGTGCAAACCTGATCGTCGACGGGAAATGGCGCATTGGAGCGGAAGCGATGCTGCCGGTTAATCAGGACCTGAACGGAATACAGGCACCGAAGAATTTCGGCATCAACCTGAACATCGCACGCATGTTCTGAATGGGAAGCTGCGGGGTGAGCGCGCGCACCGCTTGTCCCGCAGCCCTCAAGACCATTTCCCGCGCCGGGCCGTAGCCTTGCGCCTCTGTCATTGCCCCCTGACGCGGGCGGGCCTATATCGCGCATCATGTCTTCGATAAGACCCTGGCGCGATATCGAGCGGCGCAAGAGCCGCCAGATCATGGTCGGCGCTGTGCCTGTGGGCGGCGATGCGCCGATCACGGTGCAGACCATGACCAATACGCCCACTTCCGACGCGAAAGCCACGATTGACCAGATCCGCCGTTGTGAGGATGCAGGCGCAGACCTGATCCGCGTTTCCTGCCCGGACAGCGACAGCACCGCCGCCATGCCGCAAATCGTACGCGCCGCCGGCGTCCCGATCATTGCCGACATCCATTTCCATTACAAACGCGCGCTGGAAGCAGCCGATGCCGGCGTGGCCTGTCTGCGCATCAATCCGGGCAATATCGGATCGGACGCGCGCGTGGCCGAGGTTGTGCGTGCAGCCAAGGCCAATGGCTGTGCCATCCGCATCGGCGTCAATGCCGGCAGTCTGGAAAAGGACTTGCTGGAAAAATATGGCGAGCCATGCCCCGAAGCACTGGTCGAAAGCGCGCTCGATCATATCAAGCTATTGCAGGACCACGATTTCCACGAATACAAAGTGGCAGTGAAGGCCAGCGACGTGTTCCTTGCCGTTGCCGCTTATCAAGCGCTCGCCGAGGCGGTGGACTGCCCGCTGCACCTTGGCATTACCGAAGCGGGCGGACTGATCGGCGGCACCGTCAAAAGCGCGATCGGCATGGGCAATCTGCTATGGGCCGGGATCGGCGACACAATCCGCGTTTCGCTGTCTGCGGAGCCGGAAGAGGAAGTGCGCGTCGGCTTTGAACTGCTGAAATCGCTGGGTCTTCGCACGCGCGGGGTGCGCGTCGTTTCCTGCCCAAGCTGTGCGCGGCAGGGCTTCGACGTTATCCGCACTGTGCAGGCACTGGAAGACCGGCTACAGCACATCAAGACTCCGCTTTCGCTGTCGGTTCTGGGCTGCGTGGTCAATGGCCCCGGCGAAGCGCGCGAAACCGATATTGGCATCACGGGCGGCGGCAATGGCAAGCACATGGTCTATTTGTCCGGCGTCACCGACCACCATGTGCAAAGTGAGGATATGATGGAGCACATCGTAGAGCTCGTCGAAAAGAAGGCGGCAGAGATCGGCTCTGCCAAGGAACGCCATGCCAAAGCCTCCGCATAAAGACGCTGCCCCGGAAGGCGCGGTAGAGAAGCCTTCGACCCGAAAAGCGCGTGCGCTGGGTGCCGGATCGGTTGGCGCACTTGCCGTTGGCGCATTTTCACTGGGCGCTATCGCCATGGGTGCAGTCGCGATCGGAGCTGTGGCCATCGGACGCATGGCAATTGGCAAGCTGCGCCTGCGCGAAGCCCGGATTGACCGGCTAAGCATCGGCCGGATCGAGATTGACAAAGACGAGCCATAGGCCGCAGCCCATGCTCAGGATTAGTATCCGACCTGCCACGCGCGACGACGTGGCAACCATCGCCGGCTTCATCCGGGCACTGGCGGTCTATGAGAAACTTGAACACGAAGTGCGCTTCGATGAGGCCGAACTGGGCGCCAACCTCTTCGGTCCAGATCCGAAAGCCGAAGTTCTGATCGGGGAAATCGGCGGTGTCGCGCTTGGCTTTGCGCTGTTTTTCAGCATTTTCTCAACCTTTGAAGGCAAGCCGGGGATCTGGCTGGAAGACCTTTTTGTGCAAGACCAAGCGCGCGGCCAAGGCCTGGGCAAGGCGCTCCTTCTGCATCTGGCCGGCCTTGCGCATGGGCGCGGCTGCGCACGGCTTGAATGGTCGGTTCTGGACTGGAACGCACCGTCCATCGCCTTTTACCGAAGCTTGGGTGCAAAATCGCTGGATGGCTGGATGACAATGCGGCTGGAAGGCGGCGCACTGGACCGGACTGGCCGCGATTGAGGCCCTGCTCCGTCGGTTTTTACTCAGGCTTAAAGCTTACGGCCTAATGTAGGGCCCATGAAGATGGCTCCCATCGCCTCGCTTTTTGTATGCGCCTTGCTTGTCGGCTGGTTCGCTCCGAATTTGCCAACGCAGACTGGCGGCGACGAAGCACATGCAGACCTGCCAGAGGCCGATGCCCAGCTTGCCGCGCATCGCACGGACCAGTGGCTGGCCGGCCAGACCGTGCTGAGGCGCGAGTCAGACGGCCATTTCTACGCCGACGCTTCGGTAGATGGCGCGCAACTGCGGTTTCTTGTCGATACCGGCGCCAGCATTGTCGCGCTGACGGGGGATGACGCCAGCGCGATCGGCCTTAGCTGGGACGAGGCGAGCCTGCGGCCTATTGGCCGGGGCGCCAGCGGCACGGTCCGCGGCATCCCGGTTCGCCTCGAACGGCTGGAAATCGATGGGCTGGAAGCACGAAATATCAAGGCCGCGATCATTCCCGAAGGGCTGGACGTATCTCTGCTGGGCCAGTCCTTCCTGTCAAAAGTCCAGAATGTCGAGATCAGCGGCAACGAAATGACGCTTGGCGGCTAGAGCCCTTCTCGAATCAGGCCACGTCTCAAGCGTCAAACTTCGGCGGCTTTCCCAGCGTCAGCACGCAAAGCGAAGATAATACAAAGATTGGAACGATCAGTTTTATGGCCAGATCGTACCCGCCGGTAACGTCGTAAATGTAGCTGAATAGCAGCGGGCCGGACGCTGTCGCCAGCGACCAAAGCCCGGAAATCACGCCGAAAATCGTCCCATATCGCACTGTTCCGAATTGCTGAGCAGTCAGGAAAGCGATGATGTCAATCTCGGAGCCAAGCGAAAATCCGAATATCATGATGGCCAGGATAGTCATCGGCACTGTCACCGGCTCCCAAAGGAGCAAAACACAGCTGATGATCGGCAAGAGAAAGCTGACGGCGCTGACAATATTGGTGTTGAACCTGTCGAGCAGCTGACCCGCAATAAGCCGGCCAGCAATTGTACTGATCCCTGCCAGGCCGGCGATCGATGCGGCCTCACCTCGGCTCAACCCGAAATATGTCATTATCGGCACGAAATTGGCCGCAAGCCCGACGCCGGCAAGCGTAAAAGTAAAGGATGCGAAGGCAATCTTGGCAAAATTTGGTGAAAGGAATGCTTCCTTTGCACCCATACCAGTCCTGACTTTGCCAACGGTTTCGATTTCCGGTTGGTGAGAACGTCTCGCGCCGCTTTCCTTGTCCGCGCCGCTGTGAAGGCCAAAATAGAGGATAGGGAAGATAATTACGCCGACGATCACGCTCATGATCGGCGGGGCTGAGCGCCAACCGTAGTTGTCGATAAGCCAGGTGGATAACAAGGGTATGACAGCCGTTCCAAGGCCGCTGCCAGCAAGCGCAACGGCAAGTGCGAACCCTCTTCCCCGTTCAAATGTGGAAGCCACGGCAGTGGTCCACACCGTCGGTTTGCAACCGACAGCGCCAAAGGCAAGCAAAAGCCATAGGCCCCACCAGACCCAGATATCCTCAGTTGTCAGCGAAATGAGACCGAAACAGGAGAACAACAATAATGCGCCGGGCAAGGCAACACGCCGAGGCCCCACCCGATCAACAACCATCCCGACAAACGGCGCAAAGATCGCGCTCGTCAGCGTAAGCATCGAAAGACCTGCAGTGATCTGGAAGCGGCTCCACCCGAACTCCATCTCAAGCGGCGCGATGAACGAACCTATCGAGTAAACGTAAATCGTTGGGATCGAAAAACCGAACAGGCTGGCTATGGCAACGGGCCAGCCAGCTTTCCATTCCTGTCGGACGGTTCTATCCTCAGCCAAATTTCCAGTTCCTCTTATTCTTCGCGGTTAGCCCGTCACAGGCACATCGAATTCACGTGGTTTTCCGAGCGTAAACATAAGGATCGAGGTCACCGCGAACAACGGAATGGCGGCCTGCAGGGCCAATTCATACCCGCGTGTCACGTCATAGATATGATTGACCGTCAAGGGGCCTGTCCCCGCCGCGAGCGACCAAAGGCCCGATATAACGCCAAAAATCGTGCCATATCGCGCCATCCCAAACAGCCTTGCAGTCATGAAAGCCATCACATCGACTTCCGAACCGAGCGAGACGCCAATGACTATCGCGGCCAAGACCGCGATCATGATATCGCCGGGCGCCCAGAGCAGTAACAAACAACTGAAAATTGGCAGGATGACCACCATGCCGGCAATCACATTGGGATTGAACCGGTCCAGCAAGGCCCCTGTAACAAGGCGACCGATAATCGATGCGATACCAGCGGCACCGGCGATTGCCGCGGCCTCCATTCGGCTGATTTCAAACGATGTCAGGATCGGGATGAGGTTGGGAACAACTCCGATGGCGGCGAAAGTAAAAAGGAACGCGGCCAGCCCCAACTTCACAAATTGCGCCGACCGAAGGGCATCCCGGGCATTCACCCCGGAGATGGGCGGAACACTCATCGGCTTTTCCCGCTTTACGCGCTTCGCCTTGTCGGCCCCGCTGTGCAGGCCGAAATAGAGTATCGGGAAAGCACCCAGGCCCACGATCAGGCCAATCGTCGGAAAGGCTGATCGCCAGCCGACAGTGTCGATCGCCCAAGTCGCAAGGGGCGGCGCAAACGTGGCAGCCAACCCGTTACCGCACAGCGCGATTGCCAGCGCGATGCCTCTCTGCCGGTCGAAAGTCGATGCAACGGCGGTCGTCCAGATCAGCGGCGCGAGCGCAATGAAGGCAAAGCCGAGCAGGAACCACAGGCCCCACCATACCCAGATATTTCCCGTTGTAAGGCCAAGAATGCTAAAAAATGCGGCGAAGATCAGTGATCCGGGAACACCCAACCGCCGCGGCCCCAGCCGATCGACGATCATTCCGATTGCAGGAGAAATGATCGCACCTGTGAAGGTAATTACCATGACGCCAATGGTAATTTGCGCGCGGGTCCAGCCGAACTCTTGTTCAAGAGGCGCGATGAACGCTCCGATTGAGAACGTAACAGTCGCCCCGATGTAAAGCCCAGCCATGCTGGCCACGATTACCGGCCAGCCCGCTACCAATTCAGTCCGGGCGAATCTACCTTCTGCCAAATCCCCGTATTCCTCTATTCATGGCCGCCGCTCGTTTGGATCTGGGCGGCCTTGCGAGGGTTTAGACACACGAATGCGCCTTTTGGAAAGACCTCATCGCGCTCACACCGGGTTTCGCAGTCAGTCCACTGTCCCTGTTTGCGCCGCCGGCTTCTCGAACGGCAATGGCTTGCCAATCGTGTACAGCAGGATCGAGGTCAGTACGAACAGCGGTATGACCAACTGAAGGGCCAGCTCGTAGCCACCGGTTACGTCGTAGATCCGGTTGACGATTGTAGGCCCGATACCAGTGGCAATTGCCCATAGTCCCGAAACAATCCCGAAGATCGTGCCGTAATTCAAAGTGCCGAATTGCCGGGCTGAAAGGAATGCCATCACATCGACTTCAGAGCCAAGCGCAAGGCCGATGATCATCACAGCCAGGATCGCGACAGCTGTATCGCCCGGCGCCCAGAGCAGTAACAGGCAACTGAGAATTGGCAGGAGGACGACGGTTCCTGCAACAAGATTGGGTTTGCACCGGTCTAGCAGGGCGCCGGTGATCAACCGCCCGACAATCGAAGCGATGCCCGCAACGCCGGCAATCGCCGCCGCCTCGGTCCGGCCAAAATCAAACGAAGTGAGGATCGGCAGAAGATTAGGCACAATGCCAATCGCCGCAACGGTGAAGAAGAACGCAGCGGCTGCCAGTTTGAGGAACTGCGCCGAATGCAGCGCTTGTTTCACGGTTACGCCGTAAAGAGCGACTTTGGCCTTTTGTGTTTCTTGAGAGGTATCCTTGGCCTTGTCAGCGCCGCTGCGCAGACCGAAATAAAGGAACGGAAAGACGGACAGGCCCATGGTCAGCGCCAGAAAAGGATAGGCCGCGCGCCAGCCGAACATGTCGATTGCCCATGCCGAGTAGGACGGCGCGAAAGCTGATGACAGACCGCCCCCGCACAACGCAATCGCCAGCGCAACGCCCCTTTTCCTGTCAAATGTCGATGCGACCGCGGTAGTCCAGACGAGCGGTTTGATGGCGATAATGGTAAAGGACAGCAGGAACCAAAGCCCCCACCAGGTCCAGACATTCTCAGTTGTCAGCCCGAGTATGCCATAAGATGCAGCATAGGCCAGCACGCCGGGAAGGCCCACGCGCCGCGGCCCCCACCGATCAACGACCATGCCCAGAAGCGGGGTCAGCAATCCGGCCGAGAAAGTGGCAATGGTCAGGCCGATGCTGATTTCCGCACGGCTCCAACCAAATTCCTCCTCCAACGGCCCGATGAACGCGCCAAAAGAGAAGGTATAGAAGGAGGCCAGAGTGAAACCTGCCAGGCCCGCGACCACCACCGGCCATCCGGTTTTCCATTCACTAAGCTCGGTCTGTGATTTCTGCACGATATCTCCATCCCCGTCGTCGGCCGACCGTCACGCGTTCAGCTCATTCTCTCTCGGGTTTAGACACGTGCCGAACGGCTTTGGGAAGGTCTGATCTTCCAAGGCCACATGACATGTCTACACTGCGCGCCGATCAGACAGCACCGTTGCAACCAAACGTGCGAGAAACACAGGAGCTGTGCTACAATCGCGCGATAGCTCACCGCGTGTGGAGTGTTGTTCGTGGATACATCTCAAGAAATGCAAGCGGGACATTGTCATTGCGGTGCCGTGCGCTTTGAAGCGGTGCTCAGTGATGGCCTCAAGACCATTCGGCGATGCACCTGTTCTTACTGCCGAATGCGCGGGGCAGTCGCCGTCTCGGCAGAACTGGGAGGAATAACTTTCCTCCAGGGCGAGGAGAATCTGGCAAGCTACCGCTTCAACACCGGCGAAGCGCAGCATTTCTTCTGCAAGACCTGCGGCATCTATACCCATCACCAAAGACGGTCGGCCCCGAACCAGTATGGCATCAATGTTGCCTGTCTGGACGGAGTCAGTCCCTTTGACTTCGCCGAAGTGCCGGTGCTCGATGGGATCAATCACCCCCGCGACACTGGAAAGAGTGGTAAGATCGTCGGCACCCTGCATTTCGTTCCGGCAAACCCATTGCCTGAAAGCCACGATGCGCGCTCCGGCAGCGAAGGGGGCTCACAGCAGAAACACGAACCTTCCAGATAGCGTAAGGCCCCCGCGGATCACTCCACGGGGGCCTTATATTTTGGCGTTGCGGCTGGCGCTCAAAGATTATTCTTCGGGCTTGTCCTCGCCCTCCGAACCTTCGGGTGCTTCCGGTGCTTCCGGTGCTTCGGG
>JAHRVR010000078.1 GCA_019090585.1 Sphingomonadaceae bacterium | reverse complement strand
TAGTATTCCTTGGCGATATCGACACCATCGGTAACGTAAAGGCGGTTTACCTGCTTGCCGGCATCTCCGGTCTGGATCGTCTCCAGCGTGTTGCCGAGCATTTCCCTGGCGTTCGATTCGACTTCCTCGATCGACTTGGAGAGGCGCACGCCGCCTTTCGCGTCAGGGCCAAGTTCCTTGAACTTGCCTTTGCCCCTGCCGCCAGCATGAATCTGTGCCTTGACGACGTATAGCGGGCCGGGAAGTTTCTTTGCGCCCTCAACAGCTTCTTCCACCGTCAGCGCGGCGTGACCAGCCGGAATCCCAACGCCATATTTGGATAGGAGTTCCTTGGCTTGGTATTCGTGAATGTTCATTGCAAGTCGCTTTCTGCTGAATCGGTGATACTGGAGCGGAGAGGCGCATGCCTCTATTGTGCGCTGCCGCATAAGCTATCGTTCGCCGCTTGAAAAGGCCCCAGATGTCACCAATTTGCCTTACCTTGCTGAAAGCCTTGTCCGCCGGATGAAAATTGAGCGGTGATTGATCGTGAACGCCTTGAGGCGATTGTCCGCGAAGCGGGCCAGATTGCTCTTGCTGGCTGGCCCGGTGATGGGCATGCGCTTGATGTTTGGGACAAGACGCCAGACAACCCGGTAACGGCTATCGACCTTGCCGTGGACGATTTTTTGAAGAGCGAACTGCGCGCGCTCTTACCTGCGGCTGGTTGGCTTTCCGAGGAAACCACCGATGCTCCGGCGCGGTTGGCGGGGGACCTTGCGTGGCTCGTCGATCCTATTGACGGCACGCGCGACTTTATTAGGGGACGGGATGGCTGGGCCGTTTCCGTGGCGTTGGTCAACACGGCGCGGCCCTTGCTTGGCTATCTCTACGCTCCGGCACGCCGCCGCGCAGAAGGCGGCGAATTTTGGCATGGCGAAGCCGGCAAGGGCTCGTGGCGCAATGGGCGGCGTCTGGCGGCGAGCAATCGCAAGCAGTTACCCGGCGCGCGGGTTCCGGCCTGGAAATTGTCTGACGAGGATGCCGATCTGGAGATGGTGGAGCAGCCCAATTCTATCGCTCTGCGCATGGCGATGGTCGCCGCCGATGAGGCTGATCTTCTGGCAACGGTGCGCTGGGGTTTTGAATGGGACATCGCCGCTGCGGGGCTGATCGCGCGCGAGGCCGGCGCGGCGGTTACTGATGCGTTTGGCAAGCCGCTCAATTACAACAAGGCGGATCCCAGAGCTCTTGGCGTCCTCGTCACGGCGCCGGCCATCCATGGTGCTGCGGTGGAGCGCCTGGCCGGACGGGCGCAGGCGCTCCAGAACAGAGCAAATCAGTAGCCCTGCTGCTGGGCGGCTTGCACCTGTTCACGCGAAATCGGGACGATCTTGATTTCGACTCGGCGATTGAGCGCGCGACCGGCATCGGTTTCATTGCTGGCGACAGGCATCGTCTCGCCATACCCCTGGCTTCGGGCGCGGGCTGCCGAAACGCCCCGCATCACAAGATAATTGGCGACCGTGGATGCGCGGCGTTCGGACAGCGCCTGATTGTATTGCTCAGAGCCGGTTGAATCGGTGTGGCCGTAAACGTCGATCAGGCTATCGGGATAAGTCGTCAGGCTCTGCGCGATCTGGTCTAGCGTCGAGCGGAACTGTGGCTTGAGAGCAGAGCTATCGACGTCGAAAGTCACGCCATCGGGCAGATTGACCAGAATTGCCTGGCCATTGTCGGTTTCGCTGACGTCAACGCCCGAACCGGCGGTTTGCTCTTTCAGTTCCTTGATCTGCTTGTCCATCTGATAGCCGACGGCGGCGCCCGCTACCCCGCCGATGCCTGCGCCGATGATCCGGCCGGTCCCGCCTCCAATGAGGCCGCCGAGCAACAGACCGGCAAGCGTGCCGCCCGCCCCGACGGCTGCAGTGCGGGAAACCTTCTTCTCACCTGTGTTCGGGTCGGTTACGCAGCCCGGCACCGTAGCGAGCGACAGGGCGGCCAGACTGGAGACAACAACACGGGATTTTTTCATGGCGAGAACTTTCCTTCAGGATGGCGGCGCAAGCAATCTGCAATGGTTAACATGAATGGGCGCTGCATCGGCCCGGTGTCAACGAATCCACAGAAATTTGTCTCCGGCTGGCTTCGTTCTGGCGGGGTCGGCGAATCTCTGCCCCAGACCCGCTTCGTAATTCGCTCAATCTCTGCTAGCGCGGAGCTATTGTGACACCTTTCCCCTGGTCAGACCTGATCATAATCGCCTGCCTGATCTTGCTGAACGGGCTTTTTGCTATGTCCGAGCTGGCGATCGTATCAGCGCGTACGGCGCGTCTGCGCGTTGCCGCGAACAAAGGTAGCGCCGCGGCCCGGCTCGCTCTTGCGATGGCCGCCGATCCGGGCAGGTTCCTTTCCACCGTCCAGATCGGCATCACCCTGATCGGCATCCTCGCGGGCGCTTATTCAGGGGCCAGCCTTGGCGGCCCGGTCGGAGAGCGGCTTGAGGCCGCCGGGGTTCCGGGCGGCCTTGCCTATCAGGCCGGATTTGCCCTGGTCATCATCGCCACCACTTATTTCAGCCTGGTGATTGGAGAGCTGGTTCCCAAGCAACTTGCACTGCGCGCGGCTGAGCCGATTGCATTGGTAATGGCGCTCCCGATGTCCCTGTTGGCCCGTGTCCTGGCGCCTTTTGTGTGGTTACTGGACAGGTCTTCGGCCTTGCTGCTCAGGTTGGTGGCGGTTCGTCGATCAGGAGACGACCAGCTCACAGCCGAAGAGCTTCACATGATTTTTGCCGAAGCGACCCATTCGGGCGTCATCGAGGAAAATGAACGGGCGATGATGGCCGGGGTGATGAAGCTGGCAGAGCGCCCGGTTCGTGAGCTGATGACACCGCGCAGGGAGCTGGATTGTGTGGATGTGAACGCAAGCGAGGCCCAAATTCGCAAAAGCATCGACAATTCGCCCCATTCGGTGCTCCTCGTGACGGACGGCTCGCCAGATAATATTGTCGGCATTGTCAAAGTTCGTGGAATCCTCTCCCGGCTCATTGCTGGGCAGGCGGTGGATATAGGCATACTCATGCGCAAGGCCGAGGTCATACCCGATCAGCTCGATGCGCTCGATGCGTTGCGCACCTTGCAGCAGGCCGAAATCGCCATGGCCATGGTGCATGACGAATATGGCCATCTCGAAGGGATCGTCACGCCAACCGACCTGCTGACTGCAATCGTCGGTTCATTTGTGAGCGATCAGGAGGAGGGAGAGTCTCCGATGCTGGTCGAACGCGCCGATGGGTCCCGGCTGATTTCGGGGGCAATGGCAGCTGACGCCATGGCTGAACATCTGAGCATGGAACTGCCGGAGCCACGCGAATTTGCCACCGCAGCGGGATATGTCCTTGAAGTCCTGAAAGAAGTCCCAAAGGAGGGGTTGTTCTTCGAGAATCACGGGTGGCGCTTTGAGGTCGTGGACATGGACGGCCTGCGGATCGACAAGCTATTGGTCAGCCCAATTGCCGAGCCTGAAACTGGTGCAGATGGCGAACCGTCCGATCAGGATGGATAGCTGACCTGACGGCCTCACCCGCCGGCTTTGGCCTGTGCTACCTGGCCGTCACCTTCGGGCGCGGCGAGGATATCGCGAGTGACGCGGCCCTTGGCCACGGTGTTCGTATCGAAATCACCGACGGTTGATCGAATGCCCGGTTCGGCTTTGCCGGCATGGCTGATCGTGTTCCGCTCTATCGCGCTGCGCGGTGCCGGACCGCCGAACAGGGCATCAAGCGTCTGGTCTTGAAGTGCGCGTTCGGACGGGCGCGGTTGGCCTTCCTGGGGAGGGGTCAGGGCAAAATCGGGCGGCACCACCAGCGGGGTCTGCCGCTGAACCGCGAATTCATCTGGGCGCTCGCGGTTGAAGAGGCCGCCACCGCCGCATGCCGAGAGGAGCCCCGCACCAGCTGTGGCAAGGATAAGGGCCTGGACCCTGGGCTTGGTCAAAATGCGCATCGTTCAACTCTCCGGACGGACTTCCGCTTCTGCTTCGGGCTTTTCGCGCGAAAGCAGCGAACGGGCAAGGATAATCAGGACACCGATGGTGATCGCGGCATCGGCGACGTTGAAGATCAGGAAGGGCCTGAAATCTCCGAAGTGCAGATCGGCATAGTCGATGACGTAGCCAAACGTGTAGCGGTCGCGGATATTGCCGAGTGCTCCGCCAAGAATCAGCGAGAGGGCCGCGATGTCGGCCGCGGCTTTTTCGCGCAGCATCCAGATGAAAACGAACAGCGCGATCGCGCCTGTCAGGGCGACCAGAAGCCAGCGCATTTCTGCGGAATTGGCTTCCAGCATGCCCAGCGAGATGCCGTAATTGTTCTCTCGCGTCAGATCGAAAAAGGGCAGCAGATCCAGGTGGTCACCGCGGTTCTTGAGGCCGAGCGTCTCGACGACATAGCTCTTCACTTTCTGATCAACCGCGAAAATGGATAGCGCGATGCCGATACCGATCAGCCTGACGCGGGCGGTGAAAGTCATGCGCCGGTCTCTCCGGCTTCCTGCATCTGGCCGACTACGGTTTCACACCGTCCGCACAGATCGCCGTCTTCGGCCACTTCGGGCAAGTGACGCCAGCAGCGGCCGCATTTGTGGTCCTTAGACTTGTGCGCCACTGCACCGATGCTCTTGTTCGAATTCCATGCGATTTCTCGAACCTCGAATGGATTTCCTTGAAGTAAGTTTACTGAGCCGCTGATGAACAGGTCCGAAACTAGAATCGCATCCCGGCGTAGAAGCGCCTCAAGACGAGCACGCGCCTCTGCATCATTGAAAACCAGCGAGATTTTAGCCTCGAGGGTGGAGCGGATCAACTTTTCTCGTCGCGCGTTCTCTGCGGCGAGAAACGCACCGGTTCGGCTATCCCTCAAGAACCGCCAGTCATCAATCAGCTCTTCGTCAAGCCACAGCGGATCGGTTTCCGGCCACACCTGAAAATGCACGCTTTCGCCGTCCGGATAGCGCGTCTGCCAGACTTCCTCTGCCGTAAAGACCAGCACCGGCGCGGCATAGCGCACCAGCGCTTGGAACAGCGTGTCTAGCAGGCTGCGATAAGCGCGGCGCTTCAGGTCTGACGGCGCATCGCAATAGAGGCTGTCCTTGCGGATATCGAAGAAGAAGGCCGACAGGTCCTCGTTGCAGAAATCGGCGATTTCGCGCGTATATGTGTTGAAGTCGTAATCCTCGACCGCGCGGCGCAGTTTACCGTCGAGCTGGCCGAGCAGAGCGAGCATGTAGCGCTCGAGCTCTGGCATGTCGGCCACGTCCACGCGCTCCGCCTCATCGAAATCTGCCAGTGCGCCCAGCAGATAGCGGAACGTGTTGCGGATCTTGCGATACTGGTCGGCCACGCCTTTCAGGATCTCGTCGCCAATGCGGTGATCCTCGGTGAAATCAACCGAAAGCGCCCAGAGCCGGACGATATCAGCCCCGTATTGCTCCATCACTTTGAGCGGGTTGACCGTATTGCCCAGCGATTTGGACATTTTCATGCCCTTGGCGTCCATGGTGAAGCCGTGGGTGAGCACTGTCTTGTAAGGCGCATGGCCGCGTGTTGCGCAGCTTTCCAGCAAGGAGGACTGGAACCAGCCGCGATGCTGGTCAGATCCTTCAAGATAGAGATCGGCCCGCGGCCCCTGATAGCCCTCGGGCCGCAGCAGATCGGGCCACCTGCCGCTTTCCAGCACGAAGGCATGCGTGCAGCCAGAATCGAACCAGACATCGAGGATATCGGTGACGCGCTCGTAATCCTCGCACTTGTAATCGGGGCCGAGATATTCCTGCGCGCGCGCGTCCGACCATGCATCGACACCGCCTTCGCGAATCGCAGCGATGATGCGCGCATTGACCGCCGGGTCATTCAGATACTGGTTGGTCCCGCGCTTCAGGAACAGTGCTATCGGCACGCCCCAGGCGCGCTGGCGGGAGAGCACCCAGTCGGGCCGCCCTTCAACCATTGAACTGATGCGGTTGCGGCCTTTTTCGGGGACGAAGCGACTGTCGGCAATGGCGGCGAGCGCTTTTTCGCGCAGTGTCGATCCGTCCGCGGCTTTGTCCATCGGCACAAACCATTGCGGTGTGCAGCGGTAGATGATCTTCTTTTTCGAACGCCATGAATGCGGGTAGGAATGCTGGTAGTCTGCAGACGCGCTGAGCAGCGCGCCCGCTTCGCGCAAGTCCGAACAGATCGGACCGTCCGGCGCGTTCAGATTGGGGTTTATGACTGCGCGGCGGCGCTCATCATGCCCGCCAAGCCATTCCCAGTCGTCGCGATAGACGCCGCCTGCATCGACCGCGAAAACCGGATCGATTCCGTGCTTCTTGCACAGATCGAAATCGTCCTCGCCATGATCGGGCGCCATGTGGACAAGGCCCGTGCCGCTTTCGGTGGTGACAAAGCCTGACCCGTCGAGGAAGGGGCGCGGCTTGTTGTAGAACTCGCTGTCCGGGAGCGCGTTCGCCATCGGGTGGCGGACCATGGTTCCGGCGAGTTGTGAGCCTTTACCCTGCCAGACCGGGCCATAAGCGTCTTCATTTGCTCCCACAGGGGATCGGTCCATTCGGGTGAGGGCCTGTTCGCAAAGTTCTACGGCAAGAAGAAATTTGCGTCCATCCAACTCACGCCAAAGCACATACTCAACATCGGCCCCATAGGCGATCGCCTGATTGCTCGGGATCGTCCACGGCGTTGTAGTCCAGATCACCGCATGCGCGCCAACCAGTTCCGGGACCGGGCTTTCGACAATCTCAAACGCCACGTCGATCTGGGTGGACGTGATGTCCTCATATTCGACTTCGGCTTCGGCCAGCGCGGTCTTTTCAACCGGGCTCCACATCACGGGTTTGGAGCCGCGATAGAGTTGATCGGATTCGGCGAACTTCATCAGCTCGGCAACGATTGTCGCTTCGGCTTCAAAATCCATCGTCAGATAGGGATTATCCCAGTCGGCATTGATGCCAAGGCGCTTAAGCTGCTCGCGCTGGGTATCGACCCACTTTTGCGCATAGGCGCGGCATTCGGCGCGGAATTCATCCGCCGGAACCTCGTCCTTGTTCCGCTTCTTCTTGCGGTATTGCTCTTCGACTTTCCATTCGATGGGCAGCCCGTGACAGTCCCAGCCCGGCACGTAAGGCGCGTCATATCCCAGCAGCGTGCGGCTGCGCACCACCATGTCTTTCAGAATATGGTTCAGCGCATGGCCGATATGCATATCGCCATTGGCATAAGGCGGGCCGTCGTGGAGGATGAATTTGTCCGCACCGGCGCGCGCGTCGCGCGTTTTGCGGTACATGTCCTGCTCTTGCCAGCGCGCCAGAATACCCGGCTCTTTTTGCGGCAGGCCGGCCTTCATCGGGAACTGGGTCTTCGGCAGGAAGACGGTGTCTCTGTAATCGCGATTTTCGCTCATGGTGCCCAGTTCATTTCAGGCCAATTCAGTTAAGCTGCGCCGCGCTTAGGAGCTTCCGCGCATTGTCGCAATCCCGCTCCATCTGGGCGGTCAGTTCATCGAGGCTGCCGAACTTGGCTTCGGGTCGCAGAAAATGGTGGAAGGCCACCTCTATATCCTGCCCGTAGAGGTCTTCGGAGAAATCGAAGAAATAAGGCTCCAGCAGCTCTTTGGGCGGATCGAAGCTCGGCCGAATACCGATATTGGCCGCGCCGTGGAGCAGCCGCCCGTCAGGGAGCCTGCCAGTCACTGCGTAAATGCCAAAGCGCGGGCGAAGATAAGTGCCAAGGTCCATATTGGCGGTGGGAAAGCCGATTTCGCGGCCTCGCTTATCGCCATGCTGCACGGTGGCGCGGATCGCGAAGGGGCGAGTCAGCATGCGGCGAGCCGTGGTGCAGTCTCCTTCTTTCAGCGCGTCGCGTGCGCGGCTGGACGATATCGCGCCTTCTGAATCGTGAACCGCGCCCACACTGCGCGCTTCGATATCGAATTGTTCGCCAAGGCGTTTCAGCGATTCGGCATTGCCGCTTTTGCCTTTGGCGAAAGTGAAATCCTCGCCCGTAACAACGCCCGCCAGATGCAGCTGTCTATGCAGCATTTTTCCGACCCAGCCTTCGGCGGACATGCCCGCCATGTCCTTGTCGAAATAGAATACGAGCATCGCGTCCGCTCCGGCTTGAGCGAACAGCTCCTCGCGCTGGTCGAGCGTGGTGAGGCGGAACGGCGACGTATCAGGCTCAAAATAGCGCCTGGGATGCGGATCGAAAGTGGCGACGATGACAGGGCGGCCTTGTTCCTTCGCCCAGCGCACGGCTTCGCCCACGACGGCCTGATGGCCCTGGTGGAATCCGTCGAAATTGCCCAGCGCGAGAATGGCGCCGCGCAGGCTTTCGGGAATCGGTTGGCGGTGGTCGAGGCGAATCATGTCGGGAACCGCCTATAGGGCCCGCTCTAGCGTGACAAAAGCGAATGCTGGTCTGCCATCGTTTGAGGGGTGTTCGGTCCGGCCCACTTCAACCCAGCTGTTATCGAGCGCGGGCATATGGGTATCACCTGCGAAATCGGCATGGACTTCGGTCAATTCGACCTTGCGGGCGAGTGGGAGGAAGCGTGCATAAATCTGCGCGCCGCCGATGACTGCCACTTCGCCATCGCCTGCCAGCGCAAGTGCCGATTCGACGTCATGGGCAACTTCGGCGCCACCGGCCTGCCAGCTGTGGTCGCGGGTCAACACGATATGCCGGCGGCCGGGCAGGGGTTTGGGAAAGCTCTCGAAAGTCTTGCGGCCCATGATCATCGGCTTGCCCACCCCGGCCTCACCAAGCGTGAGCGCCTTGAAATGTTTCAGGTCCGCCGGGATATGCCAGGGCAACGCGCCGTCCTTGCCGATCGTGCCATTGGCCGCGCGCGCATAGATCAGGATAATTGCCCGTGTCATGCCGCGCTAATCCAGCGTCAGGCGCGTGACATGGCCCATCTTGCGGCCGGGCCGGGCAGCAGCCTTGCCATAGAGATGCAGATGGTTCGCCGGGTCGGACAGGATCGCTGGCCAGTCATGCGCGGCATCGCCGATCAGGTTTTTCATCTCCACCCGCTTTGCCGCCAGTGCAGTGTCGCCCATCGGGAGGCCGCAGATCGCGCGGACATGGTTCTCAAACTGGCTGGTAAGCGCGCCCTCGATGGTCCAGTGGCCGGAATTGTGGACGCGCGGCGCCATTTCGTTGAAGACCGGGCCGTCATCGGTCCCGAAGCATTCGATAGTCAGCACGCCGACATAGCCAAGAGCCTCGGCAATGCTGGCCGCGAGTTCGCGCGCCTGCGGGACCAGCGCTTTGACTTTGCCGGACGCCGGAACGTTGGATTGCGCCAGTATCCCGCCTTCGTGGACATTCTCCGGCGTATCCCAAAATCGGATATCGCCATCCTCGCCCCGGCACAGGATCACGGAAAATTCTGCGAAGAAATTGACGAAGCCTTCGTAAATCAGGGGCTTTGCCGGCAGATCGAGCGCTGCCACGTCATCGGCCGATGCAATGCGCCACTGGCCCTTGCCGTCATAGCCGTCCCGCCGCGTCTTCAGGATGCCGGGCGCACCGATTCGGGCGATGGCATCGGTGAGGTCTTGTGCATTGTTCACCGCCATGAATGGAGCGGGCGTGCCGCCCAGGCCCGTCACGAACTCCT
>JAHRVR010000077.1 GCA_019090585.1 Sphingomonadaceae bacterium | reverse complement strand
GCGATATGGAGATCAGAGGCATCCGTATTCATGGCCGGGCGGACCGGATTGACCGGTTGGCCGAAGACGGTCTGGCGATTGTCGATTACAAGACCGGGCAGCCGCCATCGCGCCTGATGGTGAAGGACGGTTTTTCGCTCCAGCTTGGGCTGATTGGCATGATTGCGGCGCGCGGCGGATTTGAAGCGTTTTCCGGCACGCCGCAAGAATTTGAATACTGGTCGCTTGCCAAAGATCCGAAGCGGCGGGAAGAGCTTGGATTTGGCTTTGTTTCCAGCCCGTTCAAGACTTCGCGGGCCGATGGCGTTGCCAAGGAGGACTTTCTCGCCGTCACAGCCAACTATCTGGACGATGCCATTTCGCGCTGGATTCTGGGCAGCGATCCCTTCACCGCGCGGCTCAATCCCGACATCGGCGGTTATAACGATTTTGATCAGCTCATGCGGCTCGATGAATGGCTGCCGCATATGACCGATGAAGAGGGGGACGAGGCATGAACCGCGTGGTCAAGGTCCATTCCCTGCATGGCAATCAGATGAAAGCGGTCGAGCCGGCGGAGACGGTCTGGCTGTCTGCCTCTGCCGGCACGGGAAAAACGCAAGTGCTCACATCACGCGTGCTGCGGCTGTTGCTGGAACCGAATGTTGAGCCGTCCGCGATTCTGTGCCTGACTTTCACCAAGGCCGGTGCCACGGAAATGTCGGCGCGGATCAAGGACAGGCTTGCCACATGGGTGCGCGCGAAACCCGCTGAACTGGCCGCCGAGTTGAATGCGATCGGTGCCGATTTGGGGCCCGGCGCTCAGGCGCGCGCGCGCACTTTGTTTGCCTCTGTGCTCGATTGTCCGGGCGGCGGCCTGCGCATCGATACGATCCATGCTTTTTCGCAGTGGCTGCTCGCTGCTTTCCCGCACGAGGCAGGCCTCGTCCCCGGAACGCGGCCAATGGAAGACCGTGAGCGGACGATCCTTGCGCGGCAAGTGCTCGCCGATTTGCTGGTAAAGGCGCAGAACGACCCGCTTGGCGATCCGCAATTGGCCGATGCCGTGGCCGATCTCTCGCTTCGCATGGGGCCCGATGTTGTCGAGGCCTATTTGCTGCGCTGCGCCGAAGCGCGCGAGGCATGGTTCGGGCCGGGTGGCTGGCAGGAACCGATGCGGCCCAATGTGCTGCGCTTGTTTGGTCTGCCGAGCGACACCGATGATGACAGCGTGGCGCGTCTGTGCAGCGATGATGCGTTCGATGGGCAAAGCCTGCAACGCTGCATGGAAATCAATGCCGAGTGGGGCACAAAAACCGGGCTGGATGCTGCGGCCAGGATCGGTGCATGGCTGGCTGGAGACGGTGCCCACCGCGCTGCCACAATTGGCGATCTGGCCGATGTCTTCCTCAAAAAGGACGGTGATCCGCGGTCCTATGCCTCGCAGGAAAAGAAAGACCCGGCTTATGGCGATTATGCCGCGCGGGTTGCCGAGCGGATCGCCCCTGTGCGCGAGCTTAAAATCCTGCTGGAACTGGCCGAGCGCTTTGTTCCCGCGCTGCGGCTGGGCCGCGCTTTTGCGCTTGTGTGGGACGAGGCGAAACAGCGCGAAGGGCTGATCGATTTCGACGATCAGATCAGGCAGGCCGCCGCGCTGCTCAACCGCAGCGATCTGGCGGAGTGGATCCGCTATAAGCTTGACCGGCGTTTCGATCATATCCTTGTTGATGAGGCGCAGGATACCAACAAACAGCAATGGGACATCATCAACGCACTGACCGGAGATTTCTTTGCCGGGCTGGGCCAGCATGGCGATATCATGCGCACCCTGTTCGTCGTTGGCGACTATAAGCAGGCGATCTTCCGCTTTCAGGGAACCAGCCCGGAAAACTTCCGCAAGGCCCGAGACGGCGTGCGAGACGCGATGGCAGGCGCGGTGGAAAACGCAGCCACATTGCGCAGCAATCACCGGCCGCGGCCGCTCAAGGAATATGGCCTCGATCGCAGTTTTCGCTCTGCCCAGAAGGTGCTCGATTTCGTCGATAGGGCAATCGGTGAGATCGGCCATGAGAGCTTTGGGCTTGGTGATGCGCCCGATCGGCATGAGGGGCATGCCTCGCCCGGTTATGTCGCATTGTGGCGGCCTGTCGGTCTTGTGGCCGAGGATGATCGTGCCGACGAGCCGGAGGAGGGAGAGGCGAACTGGCTTTCCAAGCCGGACCGCCAGATGGCCGAGAATATCGCGCTCCAGATCAAGGCTTGGACCGATGAAAAGGGCGAGGGTTTCTATCTCACAGGCAAAGGCCGCCGCGCCGGGCCGGGGGACATCATGGTGCTGGTGCGTAAGCGGCGCGAACTGGCCGGGCTGATCGTTGCGCGGCTTCATGCCCATGGGGTTCCGGTCGCGGGGGTGGACAGGTTGCGGCTCGGTGCGCCGCTGGCAGTGCGCGATCTTGTTGCGGCGCTTCGTTTTGCGGCCCAGCCGCTTGATGACCTGAACCTTGCCTGCCTGCTGGTCTCACCGCTGATCGGCTGGAGCCAGGATGAACTGCTGCGCTTTGGCTATCGCAAAAAGGGCGTGCGTCTGTGGGAGCATTTGCGCCGCAGCAGCAATGCCGATGCTGCTGCGGGCGTGGCGCAATTGCTTGCGCTGCTTGGAAAGGCCGATTTCGATCCGCCGCAACAATTGCTGACCTGGCTGCTGACCGGGCCGTGGCAGGGACGCCGCAAGCTGATTGCCCGGCTGGGGCGCGAGGCGAACGATCCCATCGATGAACTGCTCAACGCCGCCCATGCCTATGCGAGTGTCGCGACTCCCAGTCTTGCCGGGTTTCTGCATTGGTTTGACGCCGGCGAAGGGGAGCTGAAGCGCGAGGCTGACAATGCCAGCGGCCTTGTCCGGGTCATGACGGCGCATGGTTCGAAAGGGTTGGAGGCACCGCTTGTCATTTTGGCCGATGCAACCGGAAACCCGGAAAGCGGCCGCAGTGGCGGCCTGACCATGCCTGATCCTGCGTCGCCGCATGATCGCGCGATTCCGTTGCCAGTTGTGCGCAAGGATGAGCGGGTTGGGCGTCTGGCTGAGCATTTCGAAGCCGAGCGCAGTGCCGAGATGGAGGAGCACTGGCGGCTGCTTTATGTCGCGATGACGCGGGCTGAGGAGGCACTGTTCATCGGCGGTGCGCTTGGCGTTCGTGACGGCGGTGAAGCGCATGAGAACAGCTGGTATGCAAGACTGCGCCAGATATTTCCAACCGGTGAGGAGGTCGCAGATCCGATCTGGTCGGGCAGGCTTGATTGGGGTCAGCCGCCTGAAGGCACAGAGCCTTCATCTGTGACGGCGGAGGAACTGCCGCTGGCAGAGGTGTTGCAGCCATGGCTGATGCGCACACCGCTCGCAGATCCGCGCCCGCCCAAACCGCTCGCGCCATCGAATCTGGGTGAGGAGGAAGCACCCGATCCGCCATTTCCGCCGGGATCGGGTGGGCAGGCGGCGCGGCGCGGAACGCTGATCCACAAGCTGCTAGAGCGGCTGCCCGACGTTGCTGTGTCAGAGCGTGAAATGGCCGGGCGGCGCTGGCTTGATCGAAATGCCACGGATTTTTCCGCCGATGAGCGGGCAGCGATGCTTGTCAGTGCCGGCAAGGTGCTTGCAGAGCCGGGCTGGGCCGACTTGTTCTCTCCATCCAGCCTTGCCGAAGTTCCGGTTGCCGCCACGATCGGGGGGAGGGCGCTGGCCGGTACCATAGACCGTCTGCTGGTGGATGAGGAGCGCGTGCTGATCGTCGATTTCAAGACGTCACGCCGCCCGCCGGAGGACCTATCCGGGGTCCCAAGCCCGATCTTGCGACAGATGGCGGCTTATTCAGCGGCGCTGGAGAAAGTATATCCGGGAAGGCGAATCGAGGCTGCCTTGCTGTACACGGCGGCGCCCCGGCTCATCGTCGTTCCCCAGGATGTGCTTGAAGAGAACAAGCAGGCCTTGATGGCCCTGTAAAAATGCTTTGCAGGCTGGCCGTTGCTATCGCCGTGATCGGTCCTAGATTAAAGTCAGATCCATCAAGGAGTTTTCGATATGCCCACCAAGGCCGTAACCGATGCCAGCTTCGAATCCGATGTCCTCAATTCTGACAAGCCCGTGCTGGTTGATTTCTGGGCCGACTGGTGCGGCCCCTGCAAGATGATCGCTCCCGCGCTTGAGGAAATCAGCGATGAGCTGGCTGACAAAGTAACCATCGCCAAGATGGATATTGTTGAAAACACGGCTGTTCCCGGTGATATTGGCGTGCAGTCGATCCCGCTGATGGTGCTGTTCAAGGATGGCAAGGCAGTGGCGCAGAAGCTGGGCGCAGCGCCCAAGGGACAGCTCAAGGACTGGCTTGAAGGCGAACTCTAAGTCAGGTTGAGAGCTGGGCCATCCGCTCGGCGATGTCATCCCATAGTTCAGGCGTGGCCGCACCGATCATTCCGGTGCGGTCATGCTCGTCCACGCGATAGGGCGATCCATCCATCCGGGCTGCCTTGCCGCCTGCTTCATTGAGGAACAGCGCGCCTGCGGCATGGTCCCAGGCCAGGGTTCTTTCAAAGATGGATACATCGTTTTCGCCCAGCGCGAGCCGGGGATATTGTTCGGCGGCGCAGCGCGGGATATCCGTCAGGCTGTAATGCGGTGCGACATGGGTTTTGATCTTCTCGCGTTTTTCATCGTCGAGAAAAATCAGGGAAATGGCGGCGATGGGCGGTTCTTTGCTGCTGGGACGGGCCGAAATACGCTTACCGTCGATGTAAGCTCCCATACCTTTGCCCGCGTGGCAGAACCGGCCGGTCAGGCAATCCAGAATCCACCCGCCTATAGTCTCGCCATTCTCGGCAAGTGCTACGAGCACGCCAAAGGGCGGCTTGCCGCGTGCGAAATTATTGGTGCCGTCGAGCGGGTCGATAATCCAGCACAGTTCCTTTCCGAGCCGGTCGAGGATAGCCGGGTCTTCATGTGCGGCTTCCTCCCCGACGATCACGGCTTCGGGCAGCAGTTTTGAAAGCCGGTCTTCAAGAATGGCTTCGCTTTCATGATCGGCTACGGTGACGACGTCATCTGCGGCTTTGCTGGTTACTTCATGGTCTGCCAGCGACTGGTAGCGCGGCATGATCGCGCGGCGCGCCGCATCGCGCATCGCGGCCTCTACGCCAGAGGTCAGGCTTTCGATCATTCGCTCAGCGCCATCGCGGCTTGAGCGGCGCAGTCCGCGCTGGTGCAGCGCCGCTCAAGGCCAATCTCCTCGGGCAGCCATGCGATGTTATGTTGACATCGGATGAACTGAGACAGCCGAAAATGGCAAGCACTTGTGCGTTCCTTCAACTGCGATAATCGGCATTGATCGAGATGTATCCATGCGTCAGATCACAAGTCCACACCGTCGCCCGGCCATCGCCTAGGCCGATATCGACCTCGATTGCAATGTCCCGGCTTTTGAGATGCGCCGTGACAGGGGCTTCGTCATAATCCGCAAGCGGCAGACCGTTTTTTGCGGCCCAGATCCCGCCAAATCCAATTGACAGTGTGTCCCTGTCTGCCGGTTCGCCCGCCTTGCCGACAGCCATGACAATGCGGCCCCAATTGGCGTCTTCCCCGGCGATGGCAGTCTTCACCAGCGGTGAATTGGCGACGGCAAGGCCGATGCGGCGCGCACTGTCATCCGATACGGCGCCCGATACGTTCACGGCGATAAATTTCTGTGCACCTTCTCCGTCGCGAACCACGAGATGGGCCAATTGGCGGCAGACATCCTCAAGCGCGGCGCAAAAGGCATCCGCTCCGGCGCTGGCTGATCCGGTGAGCGGTGTATTTCCGGCCTTGCCCGTGGCGAAAGCCAGAACCGTGTCACTGGTAGATGTGTCGCTGTCCACGGTAATGCAGCTGTATGTCTTGAGATTTGCAGCGGAAAGGCACTCTTGCAAGAAGCCCGGCGTAACTGCCGCATCGGTGAAGATATAGCCCAGCATCGTTGCCATATCCGGCGCGATCATGCCGCTGCCCTTGATGATCCCGCACAAGGTGACTGTCTTGCCGCCCACCACAGCTTGCGCCATCGCGCCTTTGGGGAACGTATCGGTGGTGCCGATGGCCTGTGCTGCCTCTTCCCAGCCGCATGGTTGGCTGGCAATCGCCGCATCAACTCCATCGCGCGCCTTGTCCATTGGCAAGGGAACGCCGATCACTCCGGTTGACGAAACGAACACCTGGTCCGCCGGGCAGGCCAGATGCCCGGAAACTTGCGCCATGATCTGCTCAACCGCCTCGCGTCCGCGGAAGCCGGTGAAGGCATTGGAATTGCCTGCATTGACGATCAGTGCCCGCGCAAGGCCCGCCTTCACTTGTTCGCGTCCCAGCTCCACTTCGGAGGAACTGCACACATTTTGTGTAAAGACGCCTGCCACCGCGGTTCCTTCGGCCAGTTCGGCATAAGTCAGGTCGCAGCGGCCCCAGTCCCTGTATCCCGCCCGCGCAACGCGCAGCGTCACGCCATCGATTTGCGGCATGGCGGGAAAGGGTATGGCGAGGGGCGAGGTTTTGAGGTCCATGAGCGCACGGGTAACGCACCGCCCCGGGACGTCAAGTAAGCTTGCGCGCTAATGGTTGCGGCATCGTCTTGGGCGGCTTGCTTCGTTTGTCACTGGACTTTTTATCCATGACAATCGCCAGAACCATCGAAGCGAGCAATGTGCTTGCCACGGCAGACACCATCAACGACCATGATTGGCCGAGCCGAGCGTAGAAGTGCACTATTGGCAAATGGACCGCGTAAAGCGGGAAGGAAATTGCGCCGAGCCTGTCAAGGAACGGTGCGGCCCGTTCCGGGACCCGGCTTGTTGCGGCCAACCAGAACATGGCGGGGAGGCCGAAAAGGACAATGACCGCATCGCCAATGGCGATGCTGATCGGAAGTCCGGGCAGGATCATGAGGCAAAGGACAGGGAGCGCGAGGGAGAAGCTCCACGAGGTCAACTCGCGATGTTGCCTGCTCTGCCAGTAGCGGGCCAACCAGACACCAAGCGAATAGGCAAAGGCGACACGGGGCAGTGCAAACCACCAGTTGTGCGCAAAGGGACCCAGTGTATTCGAACCGAAATGGAAAATAACCGCGGCAAGGGCAAGTCCTGAAGCAATGACAAATGCCAGGAGCGAGGACTGGCTGAGCCGCCTCAGGACAACTGCGTGCAACAAGTTGGCAATCACCTCCAGCATCAAGGACCATTGCGGGCCGTTGAGCGGGAAGATTTCGGCTGGACCGTGCATTGCAGGGACCATCAACAGCGCGAGCAGCAGCAGGAAGGGAACATGCGCCCAGCCGAATGCAGAGCCGACCTGAATTGCACCGATCACCGCGCCCACTGCGATCATCGGCCAGAGCCGTATAACCCGGGCGCGCATGAAACCCATTGTGCCCCAGCCGGCATTCATCTTCTTCTCTGCAGCCAGAGCCAGGACAAACCCACTCAGAAGAAAGAAGAAATCGACAAAAAGGTAGCTGCGAGAAAACGGCCCGTAGCCGCCAAATATATTGCCTACATGATAAAGCATCACGCCGATCGCGGCGAGCCCGCGCAGCCCATCGAGCAGCGGTAGGCGACTTGAAGGTGCAGTCGGCTTTGCAATTGGCAGTGACATGAAGCGCATCGTAAGGGAGACGTGGTAAAATTTTCGATAATCGACGGGTCACAGGCGGGATTGGCCAGTCGTACCAAGGCACGGCCTAATCCGAGCGTGATAGTGGACTATTAAGGATAACGACTCTATCTGGCCCTTATGACCAGCCGCCTGCTTCTGACGCTTCTGGCGATTTTGACCGGACTATCCGCACAGGGCAGTGCGGTTCAGGCGCGCGCCTTGACAGCGACCAGCACGCAAGTCGCCGCAGTCTGCGCTCTGGCAACGGTGCGCGGCGCAAAAGCAAGTGCGGAAATGGCCATGCCGTTCGACCTGGCCGTTTTTACCATTGTGGAACCGGGCCGGTTCGATGTTCTGACCCGCGCCGCAGTCGCTGTGCCAGCCTATCTGATCCGGGTTGACCGCGCGCACGAATAAGAACCGCGAGTAAGCGCACGATCCGCGCGAAAACCCGCCTCTTCTTTCAATCACTACAGGAATTCCGCGATGCTCGGCGCACTCGTCAAACGACTATTCGGTTCGTCCAACGATCGTTATGTCACTTCGCTCGACAAGATTGTCCAGAAAATCAACGCTCTGGAGTCAGACTTGGAAGGTCTGACCGAAGATCAGCTAAAGGGCCAGACAGCAAAGCTGCGCACAGAGCTTGAAGCAGGCGCTTCCCTCGACGACATTTTGCCCGAGGCCTTTGCGACCGTACGTGAGGCATCGAAACGTGTGCTTGGTATGCGCCATTTCGATGTGCAGATGGTTGGCGGCATCGTTCTGCACCGCGGTGAGATTGCGGAAATGAAAACCGGCGAGGGCAAGACCCTCGTCGCGACATTATCATGTTATCTCAATGCGCTCGAAGGCAAGGGCGTCCATGTCGTCACCGTCAACGATTACCTTGCCCGCCGCGATGCGAACTGGATGGGCGAGATCTATCGCTATCTGGGCCTGACCGTGGGTGTGATCGTGCCCAACATCGGCGAGCAGGACCGCCGCGAGGCCTATCACTCGGACATCACTTACGGCACCAACAACGAATTCGGTTTCGATTACTTGCGCGACAATATGAAGCATGAGCGCGGGCAAATGGTGCAGCGACCCTTTAATTTCGGCATCGTCGACGAGGTGGACTCAATCCTGATCGACGAGGCGCGCACCCCGCTGATCATCTCCGGCCCGACCGACGACAAATCGGATCTTTACATTGCGGTGGACGCGGTCGTGAAGAAGCTCGACGAAGAAGATTTCGAGAAGGACGAGAAGACCAAGAACATCTCCCTGACCGAAGACGGCGTCGAGAAGACCGAAAGGATTCTGGAAGACGCGGGGCTGCTGGTCGGCTCAAACCTCTACGATGTCGAGAACACGCAAGTGGTGCACCACCTCGATCAGGCGCTCAAGGGCGTTCACATGTTCAAGCGCGACACCGACTATATCGTCAAGGATGACAAGGTCATCATCATTGACGAGTTTACAGGGCGCATGATGGAGGGCCGGCGCTGGTCAAACGGCCTGCATCAGGCGGTCGAGGCGAAGGAAGGCGTCAACATCGAGCCAGAGAACCAGACCATGGCCTCGATTACCTTCCAGAACTATTTCCGCATGTATCCCAAGCTTTCCGGCATGACCGGCACCGCCGCGACCGAGGCGGCGGAATTTTACGACATTTACAAGATGAACGTGGTTTCGATCCCAACCAACGTTCCGGTTGTGCGGAGTGACGAGGAAGACGAGTTCTACAAGAACACAGATGACAAGTTCCAGGCGATCGCGAAGCTCATCCGTGAGAGGAACGAGATCGGTCAGCCGGTTCTGGTCGGCACGGTCTCCATCGAAAAGTCAGAACTCCTGTCGGAATTTCTCAATCAGGAGGGCGTGGAGCACAATGTGCTCAATGCTCGCTTCCATGAGATGGAAGCGCAAATCGTTGCGCAGGCTGGGCGTCTTGGTGCCGTGACAATCGCCACGAATATGGCCGGGCGCGGCACCGATATTCAGCTGGGTGGCAATATCGAGTTTCGTCTTGAAGCTGAACTGAAAGACATTGCCGAGGGGCCTCAGCGCGATGAAGTGCAGGCTGGGATCGAGGCTGAGGTCGCCGAAGAAAAGAAGAATGTTCTGGAGGCCGGCGGGCTTTGTGTCATCGGCACAGAACGGCATGAAAGCCGCCGTATCGACAATCAGCTGCGGGGCCGTTCAGGCCGTCAGGGCGATCCGGGCCTATCCAAATTCTACTTGTGCCTTGAGGACGATCTTCTGCGTATTTTCGGGCCGGACACGTTGTTCTCGAAAATGATGAACTCCAACCTTGCAGATGGCGAGGCGATTGGATCGAAATGGCTCTCAAAGGCGATTGAAACGGCCCAGAAGAAGGTTGAGGCCCGCAATTACGAGGTCCGCAAGCAGGTTGTCGAATATGATGACGTGATGAATGACCAACGCACGGTGGTCTATGAACAGCGCGCGGAAATCATGGATGCCGAAGCTGTGGACGATGTGGTTGTCGATATGCGGCATGACACGGTCAACGCGATGGTTGCCGATGCATGTCCGCCCGGATCCTATCCAGAGCATTGGGATGTCGAAGGGCTGACGGCGCAAGTGGATGAAACGCTGGGCTTGAAGCTCCCGATCGAGGCATGGATGGCAGAGGACGGGATTGAACCCGATGCGATCGAGCAGCGCGTTTCCGATGCGATCGATGTCCATATGACCGGAAAAATGGTGGATGATGATCCGTCTATCTGGCGCCAGGTTGAAAAGAGCGTCTTGCTCGACCGGCTGGACCATCATTGGAAGGAGCATCTTGCCACTCTCGATGCCTTGCGCCAGGTCGTGTTCCTGCGAGCCTATGCTCAAAAGCAGCCGATCAACGAATACAAGCAGGAAGCTTTCGGTCTGTTCGAACGTATGCTGGAAACAATCCGCGAGGATGTGACGCGCATCCTGTCAGTCAGTGAGCTGCAGATCACGCAGGAGTCCCCTGCGGAATTGCCCGATCTCCCGAACTTCATGACATCGCATATTGATCCGCTGACAGGCCTTGATAATTCTAACGACGGGGACGGATCGTTTGGCCGTGAAGCGATGTTCGGAGCACTGGGGGCAAGCCCATACGCAGAGGCCGGACCGGGCGGGGCCTTCCCCGAAAACCCATATGCAGACATGGGACTTAGCCGAAACGCGCAGTGTCCGTGTGGTTCGGGCAAGAAGTACAAGCATTGCCATGGGGCGATCGCCTGAACGCGGCCCTGGAGGCGCAATAACCTCGCCATTTGGCGCGTTGACTGAAACGATCCAGCCGCTGCCGGCATAAATGCGCTAAAATATAAGGGTATGAAAGCCTTTAGAAGGCGTATTGGCTCCCCGAGTAGGATTCGAACCTACGGCCATTCGATTAACAGTCGAATGCTCTACCGCTGAGCTATCGGGGAGCAGTCTCGTCTCCGAGACAGGGGTGCGCCTATAGCAGTGTGGGGGCAGATGGCAAGCCTGCCCTGAGCAAAGCTTGCGGGCAAAGTCTGGCCTTGTTGTGCCGGACTGCCTCAGACCTGGAATTGCTCGGCAAAGATGCGTTCTTCAAGGCTGAAGCCGGGATCGAACAGCAGCGTAAGCTCTTTGGCGCGTGAGGCCTTGATGTGCACATGTTTGATGTTGCGCACTTCCTTCTGGTCGGCAACGGCGGCAACGGGGCGTTTATCGGGCTCGCGGACACGGAATTCCACTTCCGCGCTATCGGGCAGGATCGCACCGCGCCAACGGCGTGGGCGAAAGGGGCTGATCGGGGTGAGCGCCATCAAGCCAGAGCCGAGTGGCAGAATCGGCCCGTTGGCTGACAGATTGTAAGCCGTGGAGCCGGCAGGGGTGGCCACCAACACGCCGTCTCCGGCCAGTTCTTCCATGCGCACTTTGCCATTGATGATAACTTCAAGCTTTGCGGTCTGGCGGGTTTCACGCAGCAGGGAGACTTCATTGATCGCATGGTAGCAATATTCATCGCCGCCTTGCGTCACGACATTCATTTCCAGCGGGCAAACTGATACTTCATGTGCCATTGCCACACGCTCACCAATCGGCGTTTGGACATGGTCACTGTTCATCAGGAAACCCAATGTGCCCAAATTCAAGCCGTAGCAGGGCATTACCCGGCCCAGATCGAGCATTTCATGCAAGCAGTGCAGCAGGAAACCGTCTCCGCCCAGCACCACCAGAACATCGGCTTGGGAAGGCTCCACCCAATTATGCGAGCGGCGCAGCTTTTCCGCGCCGTTCTGCGCTTTCTGACTGTCCGAAACGACCAGCGCCAGCTTCAGGTCGTCACTCACCTGGGTTCTCCCTGTTTCTGCCCGGTTCGGCACATTGCCGTGTTGGCTGTATGAAATTGAACCCTTTGGCAAGGGCTTTGGGGCTATAGCGGAGGAATGCAGGTGTTTGAATCTGACCGTGCCGATGGTTTGCGCAGCAGGCTGACAGGGCTTCCCGATCTGGAGGCGGTTCGCGCGCGTCTGCCAGACTGGATTGGATCGCACGATACCGCGGGTGTCTCCGCCAATCTTCACGCGATGTTGCTGGGCTTGCACCGTTTCGATACGATCAATATCGCATATGGAACTCCAGCGGGAGACATCGCTCTTGCCGAAGTAGCATCGCGCATCCAGCATTTTGCCGCCAGCGAGCTTGATGGAGCATGGCTGGCTGCCCATGCCGGTGGAGGAAAGTTCCTTCTGGTCGCAAATGAATCATGCAGCAGGGAACGCTGGCAACTTGTGGCCGAACAGCTGGCCGACGCCATTGCCCGTCCGGTGATCGCGTCTGCTGGCGTTTTGCGCCTTTCACCCCGAATCGCTCTGCTGCGCGGTCTGGTGGGCGAAGAATTTGATTCGATGCTCGACCGACTTGCTCAGGCCCTTGAAAAGGCAACGCGCCAGCAGGGCAAACGGTTGGCCTGGGCCAGCGGCGAGGCGACGCCGCCGGGCCGGTCCGCCGCTCAGCTTGAAGCTGACTTGCACAGCGCGATCGATCACGGGGAAATCGAAATTCTGTTCCAGCCGCAATTTGCCTTGCCGGATGAGCGGTTGAGCGGCGCGGAAGCATTGGCGCGCTGGAACCATCCGGAACTGGGCAGGATCGGGGCAGGTGCCCTGTTTACGATAGCTGAGCGCGCCGATCATATCGCGCCGCTATCCAACCATATTGCCCGGCGCGCGCTTGAGCTTTCGCGCGACTGGCCGGGCGATCTTCGGCTTTCGCTCAATGTCACTCCGGCAGACCTGTCTTATGCCAGCTACGCAAGAAATTTGCTCGATCTCATGCGCGAAATCGGGTTTCCGCCGCGCAGGTTGACGCTTGAGGTGACCGAGCAGGCCTTGCTCAACGACATTAACATGGCGGCGCAGATGATGGCCGATCTTTCTGCCCAGGGCATTCGCATCGCGCTGGACGATTTCGGGGCGGGATTCTGCAACTTTCGCTACCTCAAGGTGTTGCCGCTGCATTACCTGAAGCTCGATCGGACGATGATTGACGGCATCACTTCTGACAAACGCGATCTGGCCGTGTTTCGCGGAATCATCGCCATGGCCCATGCGCTTGATCTGGATGTGATTGCAGAGGGCATCGAGAGTGACGACCAGCTGCGTCTGATTACCGAAGAAGGTTGCGCCTGCTTCCAGGGTTTCCTGCGTGCCGCGCCGATGAGTGCGGAAGAATTCGGGAAACTGTCAGGCGGCCCCGGCGCGACGACATAGCTCGGCAGATAAGCTCGACGTCACCTAAGGCGCGGGATTGCCTTCAGCCCTTTTTTGCTATTGCACTCAGGCCGCGAGTCAGCTGGAACAGGCCGTTGAGGCGTGATTTGGGATCGACCCAGGCGCGGTTGAGTTGCAGCCGGTTGTCAGGCCTCAGCTTGATCGTCCCTTCGCGCTTGGCCGCGTATTCAATCAGCCCCGCGGGGTTGGGGAAGCTGTCATTGTGGAAACTGATCAGCGAGCCGCGCGCGCCAACGTCAATCTTGGCGATATGCGCCTCAATCGCCTGCCGCTTGATCTGGATAAGCCTGATGAGGTTGGATGTCGGATCGGGCAGCGGGCCGAAACGGTCGATCATTTCGGCTGACAGGGATTCAATTTCGGCCTGGTCATCGGCATCATTGAGGCGGCGATAGAGCGCCATGCGCACCGCAAGATCGGGCACATAGTCCTCCGGGATCATGATCGGCGCATCGACGGTGATCTGGGGTGAGAGGCCGGAGGTGCCTTTCTCCAGCCCGATGTCGCCCGCCCTTGCAGCAAGAATCGCGTCTTCGAGCATCGATTGGTAGAGTTCAAAGCCGACTTCGCGGATATGGCCGGATTGTTCATCGCCGAGCAGGTTGCCCGCGCCGCGTATGTCAAGGTCGTGGCTGGCGAGCTGAAATCCGGCGCCGAGCGAATCGAGGTCACCCAGAACTTTCAGGCGCTTTTCGGCCACTTCGCTGAGCGCAGTATTGGATGGCGTGGTGAGATAGGCATAGGCGCGCAGTTTGGAACGGCCGACGCGCCCGCGCAGCTGGTACAGTTGGGCAAGGCCAAACCGGTCGGCACGGTGAATGATGATCGTGTTGGCGCTGGGTATGTCGAGCCCGCTCTCGATGATGGTGGTTGAAAGCAGGACTTCGTATCTGCCATCGTAAAAGGCACTCATGCGTTCCTCAACCTGACCGGCGCTCATCTGGCCGTGTGCGGTGATCGCTTTCACTTCGGGAACATGTTCGTGCAGCCAGTCTTCCACTTCGGCCATGTCGGCGATACGCGGCACGACGATGAAGCTTTGTCCGCCGCGATGGTGTTCGCGCAGCAAAGCCTCGCGCATCACCATATCGTCCCATTCCATCACATAAGTGCGCACTGCGAGGCGATCGACCGGCGGGGTCTGGATGGTGGAAAGGGAGCGCAGGCCCGACATCGCCATTTGCAGAGTGCGCGGGATCGGCGTTGCGGTAAGCGTCAGCACATGAACATCGGTGCGCAGTTGTTTGAGGCGCTCCTTGTGATTGACGCCGAAGCGCTGTTCCTCATCGACAATGACGAGGCCGAGGTTTTTGAATTTCACTGTCTTTGACAGGATGGCATGGGTGCCGACGACGATGTCCATCGTTCCGTCGGCAAGGCCTGCACGGGTTTCTTTCGCTTCCCTGTCGGGCACCAGCCGGGAAAGCCGTCCGACTTTGAGCGGGAAGCCCTTGAAACGCTCGGAAAAGCCGGTGAAGTGCTGGCGGGAAAGGAGCGTGGTAGGCGCGACGATGACCACCTGCTCGCCGCTCATCGCCGCGACGAAGGCCGCGCGCAGGGCAACCTCGGTCTTCCCGAAACCGACATCCCCGCAGACCAGCCGGTCCATTGGTTTGCCATCGGCAAGGTCGGCCAACACCTCTTCGATGGCACGTTCCTGATCGTCGGTTTCCTCCCATGGAAAGCGGTCGACGAACTGGTCATAGGCAGAGGCGTCGGGTTGAAGTACCGGCGCTTTTCGCAAGGCGCGCTCGGCGGCGGTTTTCATCAGCTCACCGGCGATTTCGCGGATGCGCTCCTTGAGGCGCGCGCGCCGCTTCTGCCAGGCTTCACCGCCCAGCCGATCAAGCTGCACGGTTTCCTCGGCGCTGCCATAGCGGGACAGGACATCGAGGTTTTCGACCGGGATGTAGAGTTTGTCTCCTGCGTGATAGCTCAGCATCACGCAGTCATGCGGGCTCTTGCCGACCGGGATTGATTGCAGGCCTTCATAGCGGCCTATGCCATGCTCCATGTGGACAATGAGGTCGCCCGGCGTGAGCGCGGAGAGCTCGGCCAGAAAGGCATCGGCATCCTTCTTGCGTTTCTTGCGGCGCACCAGCCTGTCACCAAGGATGTCCTGCTCACTGAGCAGTTCCATTTCATCGTTGGAAAAGCCGGTTTCGATTGGCAGGATCAGCGCG
>JAHRVR010000076.1 GCA_019090585.1 Sphingomonadaceae bacterium | reverse complement strand
TGCACCCGCAGCCTTGGCGCGCAACTCGGACACCGCTGCAAGCTCAGCTGCCGCGATCTTGTCACCCGCCATTTTTTCACGCCGGGCGATCACATCGGTGGCATCCACTTTTGCCTTGGCGACGATGGCCTCGGCCTCTTCGCCAGCATGCTCGATCATCGCAGCCGCGTCCTTTTCGGCATTGGCGATCTTGTCTGCATATTCCTTGCGAAGCGCTTCGGCTTCAGCGCGGAGTGAACGCGCCTCGTCCAACTGCCTGCGAATTTCGGCTATCGAAGTGTCGAGACTGGAGCCCAGGGTTTTATGAACTTTCGCGCCAAACACCGCGAAAAGGATCAGGACCAGCATAGCCAGCGCGGCCCATGCACCCGGCGTCAATCCAAGCGCGATCGGCTCAACATGCGCCGCCCCGGCGCCATGCTCTTCGGCATGTTCGACAGCAGCGTGAGCGAGCACAAGCAGCGAATTAGCCATTGAGCGCCTCCTTCACCGCCGCGCGGGCAGTCGCTTCGTCAACACTCACCCCTGCAATGCGCGTGGCGATGTCATTGGCAGCCTCGGTAGCGACCGTTTCAATCTCTTCCAGCGCTCCGTCGCGCGCAGAAGCAATCCGCGCATCGGCTTCTTCCATACGCGCATCAATCGCCACATTCGCTTCAGTCAGCCGCGCTTCGGTAGCTTTGGCAGATTGCGCCTTGGCCTCAGCGATGATCGCCTGAGCCTTCGCACGATTGTCATTCTCCCGCTTGCGCCAGGCTTCTTCCTCCTGATCCGCCTGACTGCGGGCATCGGCGGCGGCGGAAAGATCTTCCGTGATCTGCTTGTCACGCAAGCTGACGGTCTCCATCACTTTGGGAACCATTCCGCGTCCGACGACGAAGAAGACAAATCCGAAGATCAGCAGGATCCAGAATATCTGGCTGGCGTAAGTCTCGCCCAGTTGCGCGATTTGAGGCATATCTGGTCCCGAGCTTGGGTGAATTGCGTAGCTTGTCCGGCCGGCACTGCCCTGAAAGAGCAATCCGGCCGGTCAGCTGATTGGTCTGCCGTCAGGCAACGAAGATGAGAATCATCGCCACAACGAAGGACAAAAGGCCAAGAAGTTCAGCGGCGGCAAAGCCAATGAACAGGCGGCCCTGCTGGCCGTCGGCAGCGCCCGGATTGCGCAGAGCGCTTTCGAGGAACGAGCCGAACACGTTACCAACGCCGATAGCGGCCATGCCTGCACCGATGGCGGCCAGACCGGCGCCAATGAGTTTTGCGGCTTGAGGATCCATTAGATTAACTCCTTTTCCCTTGGAATTCCGAAATGCTGGATAAAATCAGTGAAGGTTCTCGGCGTCGTTCAGATAAAGCGACGTCAACAACGCAAAAACATAAGCCTGAATGCCCGCCACAAGAATCTCCAGGGCGCAAATGGCAATCATCAGGATGAAGCTGAGAATAGATACGATCGGCCCTATGCCAAGACCGGCATTGACCCCGCTGATCACGAAGCCGGAAAGCACTTCAAGCAGCACATGGCCGGCCATCATGGCAACGAAAAGTCGCAGGCCAAGGCTGAATGGCCGCACCAGGAAACTCACCAGCTCAATCACGAAGATCAGCGGGATCATCGGCAGCGGCGTGCCGTGCGGCACGAAGAGCGAGAAAAAGTGCAGCTTGTGCTTCCAGAAGCCAACGATCAGCACGATCGTGAAGGACATGACGGCGAGCACGCCAGTCGCGCTGAAATGGCTCGTGAATGTGAACGGGTGAACGCCTACCAGCGCCAGCGGCATCAGACCGAGAACGTTGGCGAACAGAATGAACATGAACAGCGAGAAAATGTAGGGCACATATTTCTTGCCGGCAGGGCCAATATTCGCGGCCAGCATCGAATCTACAAAGCCGGTCATGCTCTCGACCGCCATCTGCCAACGGCCCGGAACCAGCTCGCGCTTCAAGCCGCCCATGACGAAAACCAGCACCGCAACCGCAGCGATGATCATCCACAGTGCGGAATTGGTGAAAGCGACATTATAACCGGCTACTTCCCAGCCTTCCGTCCCGAATATGGGATGGATGGAAAACTGATGCATCGGATCGACTTTGCCCTGTTCGGCTGCCACGTCTTCGACTTCCCTAGCATTCACAACAGCGCCCCGTCTGCCCCCAAAATCATTGGAGTTCAATCAGGGGGCCGGTTCGAAATCCGGATAATGTTCCTGAAGGCGACGATAATCCCCAAGAACATCACCACCAACAGGCCCCAGGGCGAAGTCCCGGCAAAGTGATCAATCACCCAACCCAGAAATGCGCCGCCTCCGATCCCCCCGATCAAATCGGCCAAAACCCGGTTTCCGATGCGATAATTCTCATCGGTTTCCGTGCCTGCCGCTGGCTTGGTGCGCTGATTTTCCCGCTCTTGTGCGGCCTTAAGCCGCTCTTCGAGCGCGTCGATCCGCGCGTCCTCGCCAACGAGGTCTCGTGCGTTTGGCTCATCGCTCATGCCATAAGCTCCTTTTTGGGAACGATTGACACGGGCAACAGCTACCCGCCGAGGGCGCGGCTCCCTTAGGCGGGGGGTAGAATTGAGTCAACTATACGGATGTTGCAGCGCGGGACAATCTGACAGGAAGAAGAAGCCCGGCGCGGCGTTGGAACGATCACGGACAACGCGGATCACGCTCTGGCGGCGCGGAAGTGCGTGTTTTCCAGCTGCCGCCCGGGGCCTGATATTTCATTCCGGGCAGCGTCTTTGAAATGAGCAGACAGCCAGATGTAAAGGCATATTCCTCCACCGTGGCATGCTCTGCCTGAGCCTGACCGGCATAGACCGCCTTGCGCTTGATATTTGTGTCGTTGACGATCCGGCGCAGTTCAGCATCGCCGACCCCGACGACCCCGACATAGCCGTCCATCTTCTCACCAATGAGGCCGGCATTCTTTGCGGAACCGTAATCCTGCGCAAATGCGGGGGAAGACAGACCGGCCAGAGCCAGCGCGATGCCAGCGCAACCGGCGGCCAAACGGGGGAATATAGATGTCATCATTATCTCGCCTATCAGAAAATATCCGGGTTTTCCTCGATCGTGTTCGCCGCATCCGCAGCAAGCCGGTAAATCACTTCCTGCTTGATGTTGATATTAAGCTCGATGACGATCGGCTTATCCGGCGCACTCACCGAAATACAGCCTCCCAACGCCGCCGCGCCTGTTGCCAACATCACCAGCGCGCATATGCGCCGCCGGGCCATTCGCTCCAATCCCTGTTCCTTCGGCACCATGCCGGCGGTTCTTGCAGCGGGATGCAGCGCAGTCAATCTTGCTCTGGTCATGGCATTTCATCGCTTTCGGAAGGCTGAATGGAAGGTTCATCGGGCCGGGTGGGCGGCATTTGCGGCGGGGAGGGAAACTGGGGCGTCAGCGGTGCAGCGGGCATCTCTTTCTGATCGAATATCCCCAGCAAACGCGGATCGCGGACATAGCCGGGATCGTAAAGCGAACGCACCGAGGTGACCAACTGCATGAAAGGCGCACGGACATTAATCCTGAAACGGATGGGCAGCCTTGCCAGGCGCCGCGTCAGGAAATTGCTGCTCGCCCCCTCCCCCTGCCTGATCCCGTCGAAAGTTACACTGGTGACGATTTCACCCTCAAGCGAACCGCTCAGACCGATGTCCATCTGCCGGTAATCGACCGACCGCAGAGCATCGAACGCGAAGTTCGCGATACCGGACAAATCCTCGTAAGTAAGCTCCCCAACATAAGACACATTTCCGCCGGGCGGCCGAGAATTGAGATAGCCATCCTCGATCCTGCCGCCATTTTTATCAAAGACCAGCGGCAGCTTTCCGTCGAACGAGCCGGTTGCGGCCAGATTGCCCAGCTCCAGATGCTGAACAAAAAGCGCCGCATCAAGGCCGTCGATGGTCAGAACATAGCG
>JAHRVR010000075.1 GCA_019090585.1 Sphingomonadaceae bacterium | reverse complement strand
GATTTGCCGATGCCCGGATCACCGCCCATCAGGATCGCTGCGCCCGGCACCAATCCTCCCCCCAGAGCCCGGTCAAACTCGGCAAGGCCGCTGGTGCGCCGTTTCAAGGTCTCACCGGGCGTGTCGAGGGCTTCAAATTCCAGCTTGCGGCCGCCAGATGATAAATCGTGCTTTGCAGAGAAAATCGTCTGCGGCGCGTCCTCGGTCAATGTGTTCCATTCAGCGCAGTCCGGGCACTGGCCCTGCCAGCGATGAGACACGCCGCCACAGGCCTGACAGACATATTTGCGTTTGGGCTTCGCCATGGCTCCGGCTATCAGGAACATATTGGGAACACAAGTCTATCATCGTTAAAGCGGTTTTTACCCTGCCCCTGTAGATAAGCGTGATGACACACCCGGGGTCAAAGACACGATTGGCAGAACTTGACGCATTGCGCGGCATTGCTGCGGTGTGCGTCATGCTGTTCCATTATACAGTGCAGGCACCGAATGTTCTGCCCCACGTTCAGACCATTTCTGTGGGCGTGCCGTGGGGCTCATATGGCGTAGAGTTGTTCTTCGCGATTTCCGGCTTTGTAATTTTCATGACCCTGGAGCGCACGCGATCTACCGGAGATTTCGCAGTGGCGCGCTTTGCCCGCCTTTTTCCCGCCTACTGGGCCGGTATCGTGCTTACCACGCTACTTATCAGTGCATTGGGCGCGACCGCATTGGCGCAACCAGCACAAGTCGTCCTGACAAACTTCACCATGTTACAGGGCTTTTTCTATGTGCCCGCCGTTGATGGCGTTTACTGGTCGCTGACTGTCGAGTTGGCCTTCTATGGCTGCATGTGGGGCTTGTGGCGCCTTGGGGCTTTGCGGAAAATCGAGCAGATATTGATCGCCTGGATTGCATTGCGCCTTGTCTGGTGGCTGGTGCCCTTTGCTCCATCAGTGCTGGGCAAGGCTTTGCTTGTCGAGCACATCTCCTATTTTGCCATCGGCATCGCTGCATACAGGGTCAGGCAGGGTGAAAGACGCTGGGTTCAACAGATACCTCTGCTCTTGTTTGGATTGGGCATGACAGGGTTCTTCGATGGCGCTGGGGCAGCGCTGGTCTATGCCATTGCAACGATTGTCTTTGTCGCGCTCGTGGCGGAGCGTCTTTCTTTTCTGGACAAACCGGTCCTGCTTTGGCTCGGCGCGTTGTCCTATCCGCTATACCTTGTGCACCAGAACATCGGTTATGCATTGATGGCCGTTCTGGAAAGTCTGGGCGTATCGCCCTTTATTGCGACCATCGCGGCGATTGCAGCGGCTCTCGGGCTTGCACAGCTTGTGCGTGACTGCATAGAGCAGCCGGCATTGCGCGGGATCCGGGCTGTGTGGAAAAGTCGGCAGTTGGCCCGCACCGTCTAGAATCAATTGAAACGGGGGCTGGCGCAGGATGCATGCCTCTGCCATTCAGCCCCGATGCGCCAAAAGGAACTCCGCATTGCGCTTGTCTGTTACGGGGGCATCAGCCTTGCCGTCTACATGCATGGCGTAACCAAGGAACTCTGGAAGGTTCTAAGGGCAAGTCAGGTCTCCACTGCCGGTCTGGGCAATGCAGAGCTTGGCGGGACCGAAGCGGTCTATGCCGAACTGCTTGACCATATCGCCAGCGAGTATGACCTGAACTTGCGGGTGCTGGTTGACATCGTTGCCGGTGCGAGTGCTGGCGGCATCAACAGCATTTTTCTGGCCCAGGCGATTCACTCCGGGCAGTCGCTCGAACCACTGACAGAACTGTGGCTGGAACGGGCCGATGTCGATGTTCTGCTCGATCCCGATGCGCGGCCTTTGTCCAAGTTTGCCAAGTTCTGGGCGATGCCGCTTGTCTCTTTCGTCTTGAGCCAGCCCGGCAACGTCATTTCCGACAGTGTTGCCCCGGAGACCCGGGCCGAAGTGCGCGAGAAATTGTCTCGCCTCATCCGCTCGCGCTGGTTTGAAGCGCCATTTGGAGGACTTGGATTCTCGCGCCTGCTTTACGAGGCATTGGCCTCGATGGGTAAATCCGATCCGGGGCCGCCACTGCTGCCACCAGACCACCCCATCGACTTGTTTGTCACGGCAACGGACTTCAAGGGACATCTTGAAACGCTTCATCTGAACAGTCCGCCTTTGGTGCAAGAAAGCGAACATCGCATATCGCTGGGTTTTCGCGGGATTACGCCGACACAGCCGGGTCAGTCTCTGGCGTCGCTATTGGAACTGGTTTTTGCCGCGCGGGCCACGGCGAGTTTCCCTGGCGCCTTTCCTGCCCTGCAAGTCAGCGAGATTGATGAACTGAAGCGCGAGCATGAATTTGCATGGGAAAACCGCGAGGATTTCCTGAAACGCATTATGCCTGAACATTACCGGCGCGGTGAACTGGATAGCGTGTCGCTCATAGATGGCTCAGTCCTCGTCAATGCGCCTTTCGAGGATGCCATGAGTGTCCTGCGCGACCGCCCGGCCCTGCACGAGGTGGACCGCCGCTTCGTTTATATTGATCCGCGTCCGGACCGGATCGGGGGAACTGACCGCAAGGACCCCAACCCACCGGGTTTCTTCTCTGCGATCTTCGGCTCGCTTTCTTCAATTCCACGCGAGCAGCCAATCCGCGACAACCTGGAGGAGATCGAACAGCAGTCGACCGAGATGGCGACCTTGCGCTCAATCGTCCACGCGGTGCGCCCGGAAGTAGAGGAGACGGTTGAGAAACTGTTCGGCCGAACCCTGTTCTTCGACCGCCCCACACCGAAGCGGCTCGCCAGTTGGAGGGCAAAGGCACAGGACGCTGCCTGCCTCCAATCGGGCTATTCCTATCATGGCTATGCCCAAGTCAAATTTGCCGGGATCGTGAACAGCCTTGCAAAGCTGATCCATAGCGCAGCGCCGGAACTGGAACTCGGCTCGTCTGAGCCGATTGCACGGCATCTCAAGCAACATCTGGCACAAGAGGGTCTCGACCGTCTGACAAAAAAGCAAGGCGGAGCGACCCCGGAGACGATAGCCTTTTTCCGAGCACACGACTTCGCCTTTCGGATCAGGCGGTTAAGATTGCTTGCCCGGCGGCTGACTCAGGACTGGCAAGACGGGAGCGATATCGCCGACGATGAGCGGGATAACGCTCGTGAAGTTATCAACGCCGCCCTTGTCCTTTATGAGCGGTGCGAACGGTCTTCATTTTCGGCACTGGGCGATGAATTTCCGGGGCTGGCATCTCGTATTTTTTCCGAGACTGCGCCCGCACTGGAACACATTGCGAAGCGGCAGAGGCTTGCTGACGCAGACAGACAAGTCGAAGCAATGCTGGCCGAGGCGATGGACAAGATGTCGGCGGAACTGCGGCGGCGCATGCTTCTGACTTATCTTGGCTTTCCCTTTTATGATGCTGTCACGCTACCCTTGTTGCGCGGTGAGGGGATGACCGAATTTGATCCGGTGAAAGTCGATCGGATTTCGCCTGACGATGCCCGTTCGATCCGCGCTGGCGGGGCACACGATACGTTGCGCGGAGTGGAATTCTATAATTTCGGGGCTTTCTTCAGCCGTGCCTACCGCGAAAACGATTACCTCTGGGGGCGGCTCCACGGCGCAGAACGGATGATCGATCTGATCACATCTTCGGTCCCCCAAGGGGAAACGATCGCGCCTGATCGTCTCGCCAGTTTCAAACGCGATGCCTTTCTGGCGATTCTGGATGAGGAGGAAGGCAAGCTTGAGGCAGACCCATCGCTCGTTCCCGGTATCAGGCGCGAAGTGCTCAATACTTTGAGCGACTGATCACCTCTATTCGGTAATATCGCTCCAGGCGGTCTTGATACGATCGAAGAACCCCATCGATTGCGGGCACTCCTCACCAGTCTCGGTTTCCTGCAATTCGCGCAGCAATTCCTTTTGCCGTGCGGTAAGCTTGGACGGGGTTTCAACGCTGATCTCGATTACGAGATCGCCGCGCCCCCTTCCTTGCAGAACCGGCATCCCGACACCGCGCTTGCGCAGTTGCCTGCCTGACTGAATCCCCGACGGGATCTCGATGGCGATACGCTCTCCATCCATTCCGGGAATCTCGATCTGGCCGCCAAGCGCGGCAGTTGTGAACGTGATCGGCACCCGTGTGACCAGCGTCGTGCCTTCCCGTTCGAAGACATTATGCGCTGATACGTGGAGGAATATGTATAGGTCGCCCGGCGGTGAGCCATGCGGGCCGGCCTCTCCCTTTCCACCAAGGCGGATGCGGGTTCCTGAATCGACACCCGGAGGGATATTCACCTCAAGCTTTTCAGGAAGATCGACCCGGCCTTCGCCGCGACATGCGCGGCATGGGGATTCGATCACCTCACCCCGTCCATGGCAGGTCGGGCAGGTTCTCTCGACCATGAAGAAGCCCTGCTGAGAGCGAACTTTGCCGTGGCCAGCACAGGTGGTGCAACTGCGTGTTCCGGTTCCGGGTTCTGCACCGGATCCGGAACAGGGATCGCAGGTTTGCGAAATCTCGATCTCGATTTCGGTCTTTTTGCCATGAAAAGCGTCGTCGAGAGTGATTTCCATGTCAAAGCGCAAGTCCGCACCCCGGCGTGCCTGGCTGCGTCCGCCGCCGCCAAAAGCGCTGCCAAAGATCGATTCAAAAATATCGCCAAAGTCGCCTTGCGGCCCACCGCCACCACCGCCGCCCATACCGCCCTGTTCGAAAGCGGCGTGGCCAAAGCGATCATAGGCGGCGCGTTTTTGCGGGTCCTTCAGGCATTCATAGGCCTGACTTATCGCCTTGAATTTGCCTTCGGATTCGTCACAGCCGGGATTCTTGTCCGGGTGAAAGCGCATCGCAAGCTTGCGGTAGGCAGACTTTATGGTCTTGCCGTCCGCATCGCGCTCAACTTCGAGCAATTCGTAAAAATCAATTTCGGTAGAAGCCATCGTGTCCTCAGCCCCAACCAATACCGCCACCGATGCGCAATGCACTAGTGGCGGCAGAGGTTTCCATCAGGACATCAGTCCTTGTTGTCTTCGTCCACTTCGGAGAACTCGGCGTCAACGACTTCTTCGTCGGCTCCGGCCTGCTGCTCCCCCTCACCATCGGGTGAGGCAGAAGCCGCCTGCTCCTTCTCGTAGATGACCTGGCCCATCTTCATGGCCACTTCGGTCAAGGCCTGTGCCTTGCTGTTGATCGCTTCGACATCCTCACCTTCCAGCGCGGTCTTTGTCTCTGCAATCGCGGCTTCGACTTCGGACTTGAGATCATCCTCGATCTTGTCGCCGTGTTCAGCAATCTGCTGCTCGGTTGCATGGACAAGGCTATCGGCCTGGTTGCGGGCTTCTGCCTGCTCGCGGCGCTGCTTGTCCTCTTCGGCAAACTGCTCTGCATCCTGAACCATCTGGTCGATATCGTTTTCGGAGAGGCCACCAGATGCCTGGATGCGGATTTGCTGCTCCTGCCCGGTGCCCTTGTCCTTGGCCGAGACATTGACGATGCCGTTGGCGTCGATATCGAATGTGACTTCGATCTGTGGAACGCCCCGGCGCGCGGCCGGAATGCCGACAAGATCGAACTGGCCGAGAATCTTGTTATCCCCCGCCATTTCGCGCTCACCCT
>JAHRVR010000074.1 GCA_019090585.1 Sphingomonadaceae bacterium | reverse complement strand
CTTGAGGCCTGCACACCGGGATACTTCAACTATGAAGGCGAATACCGCGAGGAGTATGCGCTGAACACGTCGTTCGGCGGCGGCCCGCACGAATATCTCGCACTCCTCGAAAAGGCCATAAAAGGCGCCTTCGCGGATAATCTCGAGTTTAGCGAAAAGGTCGAAAGCTGATGCTGGTCTTGATCCCTATCCCGCTTGATCGGGAGGCAAGGTGTAATAGCATGTGTTCCGATCTGGACTGGTCAAGCGAGGTTGGGCGAAATCGATTCCCGCGCATGGATGTAAGCCTGAATTTGGAGACTGAACGATGAGTAATTACTCACCGCAAGATGTTCGCGATGATTGGGTTCCCAAAGGGGATTACCTCGACCGTGCATTCCATGATCTGGAGAAGGAGTTCCTTTGGCCAAAGGTGTGGCAGATTGCCTGCCGCGAGGATGAGATCACTTCTGCCGGTGACTATGTAGTCTATGACATTGTCGACGATTCAATCATTGTCTCACGCGGCTCGGATGGATCAATCCACGCGTCTCATAATGTGTGCCCGCACCGCGGCACGCGGCTGGCCGATGGGCGAGGCAATGCAAATCAGTTTGTCTGTCCGTTCCACGGCTGGCGCTTCGGGCGCGATGGCAAGAACGTAAAAGTGATCGACCGCCAGGATTGGGGCGAGTGTCTGGCGAAGGAGGACACAGATCTGGTGACGGTGCAAGTGGGCACCTGGGG
This sequence comes from Sphingomonadaceae bacterium, assembly GCA_019090585.1. Lineage (GTDB taxonomy): Bacteria > Pseudomonadota > Alphaproteobacteria > Sphingomonadales > Sphingomonadaceae > Novosphingobium. The sequence continues at coordinate 8,640 of JAHRVR010000074.1, read as the reverse complement.
CGGGTTCGTGTGGATCAACATGGATCCGGGCTGTCAGCCGCTCGACGCTTTTCTGGAACCGATGAAAAGCAAATGTGAGTTGTTCGAATTCGATAAGCTGCACCCTGTGTGGCACAAAACCCTCGTGATTGATGCCAATTGGAAAACGACGCTCACAGCCTTCACAGAGTTCTACCACGTCCAGACAACGCACGCGCAAATGCTGACTTACACGCAGGATTATTCGATCAGCCGGGCGATGGGTCGGCACGGTTGGATGTCCTACGCAGCCAGCTCTGGCATGCCGCTCGGCCGCAGTTCGCGGCTGCCACCCAAGGATATTCCCGATTTTCGCGAGTATCTCTTTGAATATGCCGACCAGTTCAAGAATGATCTGGCCGCGATGCAGACCGATCGCGCATATCAGGCCACGCAGCGCCTGCGCGAGGAAACCACGGCCGAAACACCGCCCGAGGAAGTGCTCAACAAGTGGGGGCAGTTCATTTATGAGGCGGCAGTGGAATCCGGCGCGGGCTGGCCAGCCGAACTGACACCGGAATACATGGCCGAAAGCGGCTTTGACTGGCACACCTTCCCCAATACGGTATTCCTTCATGCCGCGGTTGAAGCGGTGCTGTGGTACCGGCTGCGCCCCTGTGATGACGATCATACGAAAACCCTGATGGACGTCTGGTCGCTTGAACGGTTTGCACCCGGTGCGGAGCCGAAGGTCGAGCATGAATTCTATGAGGACTGGCACGATGCCGACCTGCCTCTGATCTATCGGCAGGACATGGAAAACATTCCCCTTGTTCAAAGAGGGATGAAATCGAGCGCGTTCAAGGCGAACAGGACCAACCCTGTTCAGGAACGCGCTGTTTCCCACTTTCACCGCATCTTGCGGCGCTTTATGGAAAACTCCCATGCCGATGACGCGCTCGAACCCGAAACGCTGGTCGAAATTCCGAAAGGATCGTGAGGAACCTTGCAAATCCTTACGTTGCGCGCTGGGCGATTGCCGCTGGGATGCACTGCGCTCGCTTGCATTGTGAATTAAACTCAACTGAATGGAGTTGAGGAGAGGATCGTTAGGCTACTGTTATGGCTGAACAACCCCAAGGGTATGACAAAGTTGCGATAATTACTGGTGCGGGGGCAGGCATCGGCCGCGCAACCGCGACGGCGCTGGCCAAAGACGGTGTTGCCATCGTCGCGATCGGCCGGAGAGTTGAGCCGCTTGAGCAATTGCGCGACGATCTGGCCGAGATCGCGCCAGTTGCGGTCCTTTCGGCCGATGTCACAGACGATGATGCCCCGGCGCGCGCCGCAGCGATGGCTATCGAGAAGTTCGGAAGGCTCGACTATCTCGTCAACAATGCCGGGGTCGGTAAGCCCGAACCGGTGGATGAGACGAGCGACGAGGTTCTTGACTTCTTTTTGAATGTGCATCTGCGTGCGCCATTTCGCTTCTGCCGTGAGGCGCTGGCGAAGATGGAGGACGGCGGCGCGATAGTGAATGTTGCTTCCAGCTTCGCGATCATTGGGGGCCTTCGCGGCGGCGCCTATTCGGCTGCAAAAGCCGGGATCGTTGGCGTTTCCAAACACATGGCCGCTCAATACGGCGTGCGCGGGATCCGAACCAATGTCGTGGCGCCCGGCGTGCTTGAAACCGACATGACCGCATATGCCTGGAACCTCCATCGCTTTCGCCGGATGAACTTCGATATGACACCGCTGAACCGCACCGGCACGGCGCAAGATGCAGCAGCGGCCATTCGTTTCCTGCTGTCCGACGAAGCGCGTTTCATTACGGGTCAAGTAATGGCGGTCGACGGCGGATGGACTTCCACCAAATTCCTCTCCGAGTCTGCGGTGCTTGCCGGCTCGGATGAAAATTAGGCGCAAGGCGGGCGGGATGCGGCGAGATATTTGTGGCTGGTCCCTTCGCTGGGACGAATCCGAAGCACAGACCTGGCGCGGCGATGGCTGGTGGATCGGGGAAACCGCCGCAGATGTTGCGCGCAGACTGGCGCAATCAGAGCCTGAGCGCACAGTGCTGGTCGATGGCGCGCACCGGATCACGCTCGGCATGTTGGTTGCCGATGCTGAGCGGATGGCTCAGCAATTCCTTGCTCGCGCAATAGGGCCGGGCAAGGTTGTCTCTTTTATGCTGCCCAACTGGCATGAGGCGGCAACGATCTATCTGGCGATCACGCTTGTCGGGGCGGTCGCACATCCAATCGTGCCGCAATTGCGCGACAATGAAGTGGCCTTCATGCTGGCCGACAGCGGGTCCCGCCTGATCTTTGTGCCCGGAGAATTCCGCCGCTTTGACTATCGCGCGATGATGGACCGCGTGAATGCGGGGCTGGATGAGCCGGTTGAGACAGTGGTGCTGAGGGATAGCGCCGCCGGGCATACCGCTTATTCTGCCTTGCTGGAGCCGGTTGCCGAAGCGGCGCACTTGCCCAGGGTCGATCCGGATAGCATCAAGATGGTCATGTATACTTCGGGCACCACCGGGCGTCCAAAGGGGGTGCTGCACAGCCACAATTCGCTCAACGCGCTGGTTGGGCAGATCAAGCGTCACTGGCTGGTCGATCACGGAGATGTGTTCTTCGTTCCCTCGCCGATCAGTCATATTGGCGGCTCCATCTATGCTTTTGAAATGCCGCTTCTGCACGGTGTTTCGGCGGTGCTGCAGGAAAAGTGGGATCCGCAAGAGGCGGTGTCGATCATCGATCGCGAGGGCTGCACCCACATGGCCGGAGCAACGCCTTTTCTGGAAGGGCTGCTCGCTGCTGCGCAGACTGCACAGAGCCGCCTTGCAAGCCTAAAAGTGTTCATATGCGGCGGTGCATCGGTGCCGCCCTCGCTGATCCGGCGTGCGTCCGACTATTTGTCATCAGCCACCATTTCCCGCGTCTATGGATCGACCGAAGTGCCGGTGCTGACGGTCGGCGCGATGGCGCCCGGCGATATCGAACATGCCGCCGAAACGGATGGGCGGATCGGCATTGCCCAAGTGCGTCTTCAAGATGAAGAGGTGCGCCTTCAAGATGATAACGAGGCGGGAGATGGAGAGGTCGCCGCGCGCGGAGCGCAGATGCTGCGCGGCTATCTGCGCCGGGAAGATGAGCAAGACGCTTTCACCGCTGACGGATTTTTCCGGATGGGCGACCTCGCGCGCAGGGTCGACGGTGACTATCTGGAGATTACCGGACGGGCGAAGGACATCATCATTCGCCAGGGTGAGAATATCGCACCCAAGGAGATCGAAGACATCCTGCTCGATCACCCGTCAATCGCGGAAATAGCGGTTGTGGGACTGAAGGACGAGCGGACCGGTGAGCGCGCTTGTGCAGTGATCGTGCCCGAGGGCGAAGCGACGCCGGATCGTGAGGCGCTGGCGGCTTTCCTTGATGCGCGCGGCGTTGCCCGGTTCAAATGGCCTGAGCAAGTGGCGCTGCAGAGCGAATTGCCACGCAATGCAGCGGGCAAGGTGCTCAAACATGTGCTGCAGGAACAGCTGGCTTAAGAGTTTGATTTACCGTTCGGTTCCAGCTCGGGTTCCGCGCCGCCTGCACCGTGATGAGCCGTCATTCCGCTGCGAGCAGACGCCGTCCCGCCAGTTCCTCCCAGTGATCGCAAGTGCCGCCAAGCGCGCCATCAAGGAAGGCGCGTTTCAGGAACAAGTGGCATGAATGCTCAACGGTGAGGCCAACGCCGCCATGAAGCTGGATCGCCTCCTCCGCGATGTGCTGATAGGCATGACAGCAATGCGCCTTTAGCGCGCCAGCCGCTATCGGATCGGGCGAACCCTGCACTTCCTGCCACAACAAGGCCTCGGCGAGGCTCAATTGCGCGCGCATATTTGCGCAGCGGTGCTTGAGCGCCTGGAACATGGCGAGCGGGCGGCCAAACTGCCTGCGCGTGCCGAGATATTCAACGCTCATTGCAAGCGCGGCTTCTGCTCCGCCAAGCGCATCGGCAGCAAGCGCGACCAGCATATTGGTCTGGATCGCGGCGTTCAGCTGCTTTGCGGTTTCGCCCTGGGCCAGTGTCACTGCGCCTTCGCCTGTGGGCGTAACGTCAAACAACCGCCGAGTGGTGTCCCAGGTCTCACGCTCGACAATTGTGCAGCCAGCCAGTGGAATGAGCGCGATTCTCTCGTCGCTGGTATCGAGCACGTGGGAAGCGCGATCGGCATCGGGAACCGCCTCAAGCCGTTTGCCATCGCGCGTGTGGGACAACGGCGCTGTCATGACTTCGCCTGTCATCGCACGTTCAAGCAGCGCGTCCGTCGCCGCGGATCGCTCGCCGCCGGCCAGCCCATCAATCGCCATCATCTGAGTGATCGCCGGCCCTGAGACCAGCGAGCGGCCCAACGCATGATGGATGACCGCGCGTGCTTCCAGCCCAAGGCCAAGGCCGCCACGTTCATCCGGCACGCACATCATCAGCCAGCCCATGTCGGAGATTGTCTGCCAGCTTGTTTCAGCATCAGGCGCAAGATCCTGAGCGCTGAAGGCCTGCTCTGCTGCGACGGTCAGTTCCTCGCGGGTCATCGTCATATGGATTTCCCGAGCGTCCAGCTTTTCGGTTCACGGGCCATGCCTAGCATGCGCTCTGCAATGATGTTGCGCTGCACTTCATCGCTGCCCCCGGCGATGGTCCAGGCGTAGCTGTTCATGAAATCCGCCATCCAGTTGCCTGAATTGAGATCGCCGAAAGTGATGGGCGCCAGATACTGCTCCGAAAGGCTCCCCAGCCTCACTCCCAGATCGGTATAGGCCCGAAGGCAGCGCGAATAGCCCAGTTTGACGATAGAGGCGTCGCCCAATTGCTCGCTGCCATCAATTCTCTTGCGCAGGAAAGCGTCGGCAATGGCGCACACGGAGTCGACCCTGGCGGCGAGGCGGCCAAAATCGCGCATCACGCCGGCATCATCTGTGCGGCCCTGCGTGCGGATAAGCTCTGCGATACGCCAGAGCGCACCGCGCATGCGATAAGATAGCTCCATCAACGTCAGCCCGCGCTCTGAAGCAAGCGTCGCTTGCGCGACTTTCCAGCCATCGCCTTCCGCACCGACCCGTTCCGAAACAGGTATCCGCACATCATCAAGGAAGATTTCGGCGAATTCTTCGTCGCCCTGGATCTGGCGGATCGGCCTTACGCTGACGCCGGGCGCGTTCATGTCCATCAGCAGATAGGTAATGCCAGCTTGCGGCACACCTGATGCATCAGTGCGCGCGAGCAGCAGGCAGCGATCGGCATATTGCGCCATGGTTGACCAGACTTTCTGACCGTTCACCACATAGTGGTCGCCGTCGCGCACCGCGCGCGTATGGATTGCGGCGAGATCGGAACCGGCATTGGGCTCCGAAAACCCCTGGCACCAGAGCTCACCTTTCAGGATATTGGGGAGATAGCGCGCCTTCTGATCGTCGTTTGCACATTCACTCAACGTTGCAAAAGCGTGATACGTCGAAATGAAGGTCAGCAGCAGGCGCGGCGTATCGGCGCGGGCCAGCTCCTCATAGATCACCTTCTGTTCGGCGAGGCTGCGCCCACCGCCCGGCCATTCAGCAGGCCAGTGCGGAATCGCGTATCCGGCCGCGACGAGTTTTTTGAACCAGTCGCGTTGCTGCGCGACAAATATCTCATGCGTTTCCGCACTGCGCCAGTTGGTGGGTGCATTGCTGGCAAGCCAGCTGCGCAACTTTTTGCGCAAATCCTCAAGAGCTTCATCCATAATGATGTTAAGACCTGTGTTCAGGCAATTGCGCAAGGTGGTTTTGCTCCAATTGCCCCGACTTCCCTTGGCGGCGATAAGGGGGCAAGGAAGCGCACGAACTTCGACTGAACGAGGAAGCGAACATGCAGGCAGAGTCATTCACGGCGCGATCCTGGCTTTTTGCGCCGGGCGATAGTGAAAAGAAAATGACCAAGGCAACGGGCGGCGCTGCCGATATCGTGCTGCTCGATCTGGAAGACGCCGTGGCCCCCGAAGCCAAAGCGGACGCGCGCCGCATGGTGCATGATTTCATCGCTGCCAACCCCGATGAGCGCCACCGCTTGTGGGTCAGGATCAACCCTTTTGACGGCGAATGGACGCTGCTCGATCTTGCAGCGATTATGCCGGCCCGGCCCGGCGGCATCATGCTACCTAAGATTGAGGGCCGCGCCGATGTGGAACGGCTTGACCACTGTCTGTCCGCGCTCGAAGTGGCCAATGGAATCGAGGAAGGCTCGACACGCGTCATTTTGCTGGCGACGGAAACCGCGGCGTCGATGTTCCACACGGGCGATTACAAGGGTTGCCGCCGCGTCGTTGCGCTGTCGTGGGGCGCGGAGGATCTGGCCGCGTCGCTCGGGGTCTATGACAATACCGACGATGAAGGCCGATACAGGTTCACGTTTGAGCTTGCGCGCAGTCTGACGCTGGTTGGCGCAGTGACCGCCGAAGTTATCCCGATCGAAACGATTTCAGCCAACTTCCGCGATCTCGACGCCTTGCGGGAACGTGCCCAGCGTGTCCGGCGCGAGGGTTTCAAGGGAATGATGGCCATTCATCCCGCGCAAGTCGATATTATCAACCAAGCCTTCACCCCGACCGAGGAAGAGATCGCCGAAGCACAGGAAATTGTTGCCTTGTTTGCGGCCAATCCCGGTGTGGGCACGATAGGGTTCAAAGGCGGCATGCTCGACAAGCCGTTCCTGGCCCGTGCCGAGGCGCTGCTGAAGCAGGCTGGCCGTTAGAGTCTGAATTCGAGATTCGCTGCGAGCCAGCCCGCCCGCCCGCGATCTATTGCGCGGCGGGCCGGGCGGCCTCGTCCAACAATTCTGCGCTTGCCGTGCTGGTCCAGTCCCGGCCGCCGATATAGCGCCATATTTCCTTTCCAGCCGCATCATAGAGCACAGTGGTGGGCAGGGTCTGAGCGCCAAGCGCAAATGTCAGGTCTGTTTCCGGATCGAGCCATGGACCGAGATGCGGTGCGCCGTTCTGCGCAAGAAATGGCCCGACCTTTTCCGTGCGTGACATATCCTGTGAAACAGCAAGGACTTTCATGTTTTCGGCCCGCTCTACAGCGACGTGGTCGAGCATCGGCAATTCTGCGATGCAGGGCGCGCACCAGGTTGCCCAAAGGTTGATGAGCAGCGGCTTGCCCAAAAGCGATCGCAGCTTCAGGCTACGGCCTGCAGCGTCGCGTATTTCCATGTCAGGTAGGTCTTTGCCCGCATGGCTGCGGTCAATCTTTCCCTTGGGTGCGTCTGCCTCGCGTTCAGCCTGTGGTTGCGCGGGGCTTTCGCTTTGCCTATCGCAACCGCTTGCGATGAGAGCACAGCCTAGGATCAATATTTTGAGCGAACGGGATAACAACAAAGCGGCTGGCTCCAACTCGATGTGGGGCGGACGGTTCGAAGGTGGGCCATCCGCAATCATGCGTGAGATAAATGCCTCGATACCGTTCGACAAGGTGCTGTGGCAGCAGGACATCGCCGCATCACGCGCGCATGTCACAATGCTTGGCGCGCAAGGGATCGTTTCTGGTGAAGACACGGCGACGATTCTCGATGGACTTGGCAAGGTTGCCGCGGAGTATGAAGCGAACGGGGTGCCCGAGGATTGGGACCTTGAAGACATCCACATGACCACTGAAAACCGGCTGGCCGAACTGATCGGCCCGGCGGCGGGCCGCCTGCACACGGCGCGCAGCCGCAACGATCAGGTGGCGACCGATTTCCGGCTCTGGGTCCGCGATGCGATCGATCAGGCCGATGCCGGGCTGGCGGCACTGCAAAAGGCGCTGGTGACACAAGCTGGCATTCACGCAGATAGCATCATGCCCGGCTTCACCCATTTGCAGACCGCGCAGCCGGTGACGCTGGGCCATCACCTCATGGCCTATTATGAAATGGTCGCGCGTGACCGGTCACGCTTTGCCGATGCGCGGGTGCGGCTTAACAAGTGCCCGCTGGGATCGGCGGCCTTGGCCGGAACGGGTTTCCCCATCGACCGGGTGATGACCGCGGAGACGCTGGGCTTCGATTCGCCGACCGACAACAGCCTTGATGCAGTGTCGGACCGCGATTTCGCGCTCGATTACCTGATGGCGGCGGCGCAGTGCAGTTTGCATCTCTCTCGGCTGGCAGAGGAATTCATCATCTGGGCAAGCCAGCCGTTCGGCTTTGTCCGCATGCCCGACACGCTTTCTACCGGCAGCTCGATCATGCCGCAGAAGAAAAACCCGGACGCGGCTGAACTGGTGCGCGGCCATGCTGGCCGGATCGTCGGTTGCCTTACCGCGCTGATGGTGACGATGAAGGGCCTGCCGCTCGCTTATTCGAAGGACATGCAGGACGATAAGCCGCCCGTTTTCGAAGCGGCGGGACTGTTTGCCCTTTCCATCGCGGCGATGACCGGCATGGTAGCCGATACGGCATACCGGACAGACCGGATGCATCAGGCAGCGGAGCTTGGCTATGCCACGGCAACCGATCTGGCTGACTGGCTGGTGACACAGGCGGACATTCCTTTCCGCGAGGCGCACCACATCACCGGCGCGGTGGTGAAACTGGCCGAGCAGCAGGGCCTTGCGCTTGACCAACTGCCGCTGCCTGACCTGTCTCTTATACACATCTGACGCTGCCGACGAT
>JAHRVR010000003.1 GCA_019090585.1 Sphingomonadaceae bacterium | reverse complement strand
GCACTTTGCGATCATGAACCATGACGATGCCGATGAGCACAAGTTGCAGTGCCATGATGATCCATTGCGCGGTCAGTCCGCCGATCGGCGGGCCGGGCACAAGGCGGTCCAGCCCGGGGTCCGCCATGACGATAACTGCACAGAGCATCAGCCGCCGGTGTGATTGCGTATCGCGCTTCAGGATCAGCGAGGCGATCGCAAGGCCGCCAAAGCCCAATACGCAAAACTGCACCAGCGGCAGGAAATGGGCCGGCGTATAGTGCGGCGGCGTGCGCTCCAGAACGATTGCCTGGATGCCCGCATAGCTACCGGTTACGATGAGCACGAGGAGGAGCAGGGCGCCGATGAGCCCCAGCTTGCGATGCTGCGTGATCGATCCGCGTCCGGCCAGCACGTTCTGGGCCATGAAGAGCATCAGCCAGGTCAGATAAGTGAACGCGTACACATGGGCGTATAGCGGTGCACCGCGGTATTCCGGGGTGCCGGATAATGCGAACCGGACGAACCCGAGAATGGCAATGCCGGCCACCACAAAAGCTATCCGCGTAAAGAAAGCCTGGTCGGCCCGGTAATTTGCAGATGTAACGCCATTCATGGCTGCTTCCCCACCACCAATATGTTCTTGGCAAGAAGGGTTATCTCAGCCCCGGCAATTTTCAATCAGGAAGTGCAACGCCGCTGAATTTTGCTGTGGGGCGGTGCTGGCCGTCTCCGGCTCTTGAAATTTCAAAAAATCAGTCTTTCAAAGACCACTCTTCGGCGTTCCGGCTTACGCGGCCCTTGCGTTCAAGGTCGATGAGGTGAGCCAGGACCGAGCGTTCGGCGGCAGGCCAGAGCCGTTTGTCCACGGCCTTGTACATTTGCGGGACCATGTCCGCGATCCGGGCCAGATCCTGTCCCATCAGGCGCAGAATCTGGCTTTCGCGCTGACGGCGATGCCCGATCGTGCCGCGCACGAATTGCCGGGTCTTGTCGATCTGCGGGCCATGGGCGGGGAAATAGACTGCGTCCTCGCGCTCGTAGATCTTCTTCAGGCTGGCCATATAGGCGGTCATGTCGCCATCGGGCGGTGACACAACCGTGGTCGACCAGCCCATCACATGATCGCCGGTGAACAGCGCGTCGGAACCGTTGAGCGAATAGCACAAGTGATTGGATGTATGGCCCGGTGTGTGGACCGCGGTCAGCTCCCATCCATCTGCGCCGATGGCATCGCCATCTTCCATCACGGCATCGGGTTGGTAGCTTGTATCAAAGGCGGCATCCATGCGCGGGCCATCGTCGTCCAGCGACAAGGGTGCGCAGCCAATAATCTTTGCGCCGGTCATTGCCGCCAGTGTGGTTGCTGCGGGCGAATGGTCGCGGTGGGTATGGGTGCAGCAGATCGCGATGACATTGGCTGTGCCGACCGCCTCTGCCAGCGCGCGGACATGGTCTTCATCGTCCGGCCCCGGATCGATCACCGCGACATCGTTTTGTGTGCCGACGAGATAGCTTTGCGTCCCGCTGTAAGTGAAATGCGAGGGGTTGCGTGCCAATACGCGCCGGACGAACGGTGCGATCGGTTCAGCCTTGCTATATGGCAGGGTGTCTGCGGAATTCTCCATGCCGGTGATATGGGGATCGGGGCAGCGAATGTCGAGTGTCCTGAAAAGGGTCCGGGGATCGGAGGAAATTGCGAAATGGGGCGTTCGGGTGAAGCAATTCTTGTGGTCGATTCGGGAACGACTTCAACGAGGGCGGTCATATTTGCGCCTGACGGCTTGGTCCTTTCCGCTGTGCGCAAGGACATTGCCCAGCATTATCCCAGACCCGGCTGGGTCGAGCACGATGCCTCTGAAATCTGGACACTGACGCTTGCATCTATGCGCGAGGCGGTGGCGCAAGTTGGCGGCGCGGGGCAGATTGCCGCGATCGGTATTACCAACCAGCGCGAAACCGTCGTCGCATGGGACAAAGAAACGGGCGAGCCGCTCCACCGCGCGATTGTGTGGCAGGACCGGCGGACTGCCGCGCAATGCGAGGCTTTGCGGGATGCCGGGCATGAGGAGCTGATTCAGCAGCGCACCGGCCTGCTGCTCGACCCGTATTTCTCGGCAACCAAGATGCGATGGCTACTCGACAATGTGGCTGCGGTGAAAAGCGCTGCGCAGACTGGCCGCCTTGCTTTTGGCACGATCGAAAGCTGGCTTGCCTTCAAGCTGACCGGCGGCGGGCATGTCAGCGATGCCAGCAATGCCAGCCGCACCAGCCTGTTGCCGCTTGAAGCAGCTTCTTGGGACAGCGAATTGTGCGATCTGTTTGGCGTGCCCGCCTGCGCTTTGCCCGAAGTGGTCGACACAACCGGAGTGGTGGGTGCCACCATGCCGGACCTGCTGGGTGCGGCGCTTCCGATTTCGGGTATGGCGGGCGATCAGCAATCGGCGACGATCGGGCAGGGCTGCCTCTCGCCGGGAGAGGCCAAGGCGACATACGGCACAGGTGCTTTCGTCCTCACCAATATGGGAACGAAGCCGCCCCGGTCGCAGCATCGGCTGCTGGGCACTGTGCTTTTCCAGTCTGACGGACAGCGCCACTATGCGCTGGAGGGCTCAATCTTCGTGGCGGGGAGCCTGATCAAATGGTTGCGGGACAGCCTTGGCGTTGTTTCCAGTTCCCAGGAGACCGAAGCGCTTGCTCGCTCGGTTCCCGACAATGGCGGGGTGGTGATTGTGCCAGCCCTTTCCGGGCTGGGCGCGCCGCATTGGCGCCCTGATGCGAGAGGCCTTGTTTCCGGCCTCAGTTTCGCGGCGGGCCGGGCGCATATCGCCCGTGCCGCGTTGGAAGCGATGGCGCTCCAGACCCATGATCTTGCCGGGGCTTTTGCGGGCGATGGAGCGCCGTGGACTTCCTTGAAGATCGATGGCGGAATGAGCGCCAATGACTGGATGGCGCAAGACCTTGCCGATATGCTGGACCTGCCGGTGGAGCGGCCCGATTTCGTGGAAACAACGGCGCTTGGGGCAGCTGTGCTGGCCGGTGTGGGAAGCGGGGTGTTCCCTTCGCTTGAGGATGCCGCGCACGATCTTCGCGGCGGTGTCCGCAAATTTGCCCCGACTATGGAAAAGGATGCCCGCGCGAAGCGGCTTGCGCAATGGACCGAGGCTTTGTCAGCCGTTTGATCAAGAATACCGTCAATGTCTGTGTGTCGGAGAGCGCGCCGGTTCCAAATGTCGATGAACTCAGACTCTCAGGCGCCTTGGTTCAGCCGCGAGCGTAGTGTCTCGATGGCGCTGGGCAGATGGGGCGTGCCTTGCCGCCATCCCTGATCGAGGCGCAGAAGCCGGGCGTAGAATCGGTCGGTTTCGCCGATCAGGTCGCGGACGTCCGGATCAAGCAGCGCAAGATTGCTGGGGTCCGGGCCTTTGAGATCGTGCGATAGCTTGCCATGACGGCGCAGCTGAAACTCTGACAACTCGCCCATGAAATGGGATCGCTGGTTCAACAGCCATGCAATGGCGTGCATGATGCGCGTTGTCGTGCGCAATCCCTCGCATGACAAGGCGACGCGGGCGAGGTCTTCATCGCTGCCGAAGGCGTCCAGGCGGCTGGACAGCGCGAAAGTCGCGCGCACCTCGTCGGCCAGGACAAGAGCTTCGCAATAGAGTCCCTCAATGATGTGAGGATTTATGTTCGCGGGTTCGGACATGTTGATCTGAGTATTGCCGAAGCGACGGCGATCGCAACCGTAACAGTACTGGATTGACCCGCTCATTTTGAACTGTCCGAAAGCGGCACGGTTTACAGCGGCTGGCAAGCGGATCGACTATTTGAGGTTAATCGGTCTGATCAGGCGATGATATCGGGTATCAGATAGTCCGCGATCAAGGCTATCTGGTCCTTCAGCTTCAGCTTGCGTTTTTTGAGACGGGCGGTCTGCAGTTGGTTGACCGATCCTGCGGCATCCAGCGCGTCGATCGCCGCGTCGAGGTCGCGATGCTCGATCTTTAGCGCTTCAAGGCGCTTTTTCATTTCTTCTTCGGTCACGCTGAACGCCCTTGCTGCCGGCAAAAGCCAATAGGTGCTGCGTTTCGGCGCGGCAATACCGTGAACTGTCGATAGACCGATTTTGCGGCTTCGCATCCGGGCCCGGTTATGGTTTGATCGTGATTGCGCCGGACCACGCATTGCCGAGTCGGCCAGGGGTTGGCGCTCAATAAGGAGGACCATCGATGGATAGTTCGCATGTCAGTGCCCTTCAGCTCAAACATGATGGAATTGAACGTCAGCTTCACCAGGAACTGGGGCGGCCGTTGCCTGATGGTGGGGTGGTTCAAAATCTAAAAAAGCGAAAATTGCGAATCAAGGAAGAAATGAAGCGAAACTGACTGCCGCTCTTCGCGTTTCAAAATTCTCGTTAATGCGCTAACCTGCCTTTATGAATACCACGGCAGTCTCAGCGTCCCGCAAGATCCTCACGCGTCTGCACGATGTGATGGCTTCGCGCAGCCATGCACAGGCCAAGCTGAATACAGTGGTGGAGGTGATCGGCGAGTGCCTCGATAGCGAGGTCTGCTCAATCTACCTGCTGCGCGAAAGCATGCTTGAACTTTATGCCACGCGCGGTCTGGCACAAGAAGCGGTTCACGTGACCCGGATGGGTGTCGGCGAGGGTCTTGTCGGGATCATTGCCGAAGATGCCGAGATGCTGAACCTGGCCGAGGCGGCTGCGCATTCGGACTTCTCCTACCGGCCTGAAACCGGGGAAGACAAATTTCATTCCTTTGCCGGCGTGCCCATCGTCCAGCGTGAGAGGGCGGTCGGTGTGCTGTCTGTCCAGCATGTTGATCCGCGCCGCTACGAGGAAGTGGAGATAGAGACGCTTCAGACGGTGGCCATGGTGCTGTCTGAACTGATCAGCAATGCCGGGCTGATCGATGAAGAGGACGCCAGGGCGCTAGGCGCTGCGGCGTCGGGCCCTGAGCAGCTGAGAGGGCAGACACTCGTAAAAGGGCTGGCAAGCGGTCAGGCGGTATTTCACCAGCCGCGCATTACCATCGAACATGTTGTGGCCGACGATACAGAGGCCGAGCGGCAGCGGGTATTCCACGCCTTCGACAAGATGCGCGAACAGATTGATCGCATGGCCGGTCAGGCCGAATTCGGGGTCGGCGGCGAGCATGAGGAAGTCCTCCAGACTTACAAGATGTTCGCGTATGACGAGGGTTGGGCGCGCCGCATCAATGAAGCGATTGATTCCGGCCTTACCGCCGAGGCGGCGATTGAACGCGTGCAGCAACACACACGGCTGCGCATGCGCAAGATCGACGATCCGCTGCTGGCGGACCGCATGCATGATCTGGAAGATCTCGCAAACCGGCTTTTGCGGATCGTATCGGGGCAGCTCGGCACCGCTGCAACCTCGGGGCTGCGCAGCGATGCGGTGCTTATTGCCCGCAACCTCGGTCCTGCCGAACTCCTTGAATATGACCGGCGGCGTCTCAAGGGTGTGATTCTCGAAGAAGGGTCTCTCACCAGTCATGTTGTGATCGTCGCCCGTGCCATGGGGGTTCCCGTGCTTGGCCGGGTGCGCAGTTTGCGCGGCACGGTGCGCGAGGGTGATCAGTTGCTGCTCGATGCGCAACAGGGCCTTGTAACCGTTCGCCCTGCGCAAGGCATGATAGATGCTTTCGAGGGCCGGTCTGCTAAACACCGGGAGCGGCAGGCAGCTTATGCAGCGCTGCGAGATGTAGAGCCATTCACTCTCGATGGAACCCGCATCAAGGTGATGGTCAATGCCGGTTTGCGGGAAGACCTGGCCAACCTCAGCCATATCGGTGCGGACGGGGTCGGCCTGTTCCGCACCGAATTCCAGTTTCTGGTTTCCGCCACTCTTCCCGCGCGTGAGCGCCAGACGCGTCTTTACCGAGAGGTGCTGGATGCGGCGGGGGACAAGCCGGTGGTATTCCGGACACTGGATATCGGGGGCGACAAGATTTTGCCGTACTTGCGCCATGATGAAGGTGACCACGAGGACAATCCGGCGATGGGCTGGCGCGCCCTGCGTGTTGCGTTGGAGCGAAAGGGGCTGCTCAAGGTGCAGGCCCGCGCTTTGCTGGAAGCAGCCGCCGGGCGTGAGCTCAATGTCATGTTTCCGATGGTGAGCGAAGCATGGGAATTCGACGCTGCAAAAGAAGTGTTCGATAGTCAGATCGCTTTCCTGAAACAGAAAAAGAAACTGCTGCCCGAGGCGATCAACTATGGGGTGATGCTGGAAGTGCCGTCACTGGCTGAGCAGCTCGATTTGATAGGGCCGAAGATTTCTTTTCTGTCGATCGGTACGAACGATCTGACGCAATTCCTGTTTGCAGCTGACAGGTCAAATCCGAAACTGGCTGAGCGTTATGACTGGCTGAGCCCATCGATCATGCGTTTTTTGGGCCGGGTCGTGAAATCGCTGGAAGGCTGCGATGTTGATGTGGGCGTTTGCGGGGAAATGGGCGGCAGGCAGTTGGAGGCACTGGCCCTGATTGGCCTTGGTATCAGGCGGCTGTCTATCACGCCGGCTTCGGTCGGTCCGATAAAGGAGCTGGTCCGCGAGATTGATGTTGGGCAGATCACCGAGGCAATGGCCGGTTGGCTGGCCTCCCCGCCGGAGAACATGCGAGAGGCCCTGACCGCGTGGGCATCCGATCGCGGCATTACTTTCGATTGATCGCTCTGGCTCGTGAACGGCGCGACTTGTCGCAGGGGTAGCAGGATGTGCCGCATTCCCGCGCCTGAAATCCCCGGGCTATTTGACATTGGGGCCGGGGCGGCGTTGTGTGCGGGGTAAGTCGCAATCAGTACCGTGTGCGGCATAAGTCGCAAACAGCAACCAATTCCGGTCGGGAGCGGGATGGCAGAACAAAAATACGAGGAGAGCGAATTACCGCTCATGTCAGTCGGGCAAAGGCTGCGCGAGGCGCGGGAAGCGGCAGGACTGAGCATCGATGATATTTCATCGCGAACCAAGATAGCCTTCCGCCACCTGTCAGCGATTGAGGATGACCGCTTTTCGGACCTGGCAGGCCGAACATATGCCATAGGCTTCACGCGGTCTTTTGCGCGCGCCGTCGGTATGGATGAAACCGTGATGGCCGATGCGGTAAGGCACCAGCTTTCATCCGACGCGGACCCGCGTTCTGTATCGCAGACCAAACAATTTGAACCGGGCGATCCGGCCCGTGTCCCGCCGTCCACACTGGCATGGGTCGCTGGCCTTGGGGGAGTGGGAGTGCTTATCCTCCTGGCTCTGTTCTGGCGCAGTTTCCTCAATCCGGCTGGTTCGCTGCCGGACCTGATCGAACAGGAACAACCGGAACTCGCTGCCACTGACGAACCATCTGCCGAGGGCGGGGCGAAGCATCGCCAGGGAGCCGCCTCCGCCAAAACGAGGGCTGTCGTGCTTACCGCACTGGAAGAGGGCATCTGGGTGAAAGTGACCGATGCTTCGGGCAACCAACTGTTTCAGAAGGAAATGGCGTTGGGAGAGACTTATGCCGTGCCAGCGGATGCCGAGGGGCCGGTCCTGGCGACTGCAAGGCCGGATGTGATCGGGATTACCATCGGTGGAAAATCCGTGCCCCGGCTGGCCGAAACTCCGTCCACACTCCGCGATGTCCCGGTCAGTGCAACGGCTTTGCGCGCATGGCAGAAGAATGCTGCCAGCCGTGGGGAGCGCGAGGCCATGTCTCCGCGAGCTGCTGCACCGCGACCGGCAGTGGTCAGGAGAGCGCCTGCTCCCGCACCGCGAAGGCCCACTGCACCGCTCCCGGTAATGCCGATTGCGCAGACCACTCCATCGCTGCCCGAGCCGCCGGCGGATGAGGCCTCTGCTCCGGCGGGTGCGCCGCAACCCGATGCTACGCCTGATGTAAACAACGCCCCGGCGTCATCAGAAGCCGCGGCTGCACCGGTCATGACTCCGCAATCTGGCGAAACTTCCACCGATTCAGAGTAATGTAGTCTCGACAGGACAGGTGCGGTCCGGCAATCAGGAAGCGAGCAGCTATCGGGCTGTTCATGCTGGGTTGGACAGTTTCTGGCACGAGGCACAGGACGTGGAAATTAACAGGAGTTGACGGATCGATGTTGAGTGCGATTGGGCGTTCGAACCGGGCGAGATCCGTTTCTCTGCTTGTCCTCGCAGCTTTTCTGGCAGGGCCTTCGACCGTTGCTTTCGGCCAGGATACGCTTGCTGAAAAAAGGCTGCGCAAGGTGGAAGCGCAGATCACGGCGCTGCAGCGCAAGGTCTTCCCCGGCGGCGATGCGCGTTTCTTCAAGCCGGAAATTACGAGTGATGCATCCAGCGGTGATAGCGCACAGGCGCCATCGACTTCGGCGGTGACTGACTTGTTGTCGCGCATGGAGGCGATTGAGACTCAGCTGGCGCGTCTGACTGGTCAGGTTGAGCAAAACACCAATCGGATTGGCCAGCTGGAGGGAAAGACCAGCGTTACAGAGCCGATCGCGGCTACGGGTTCGGCAACGCAGATCGCGTCGGCACCTGAGGCCACTCCCACGCCAAAGCCAGTTCCGGTGCCGGCGGCCCAATCCAATCTCGATGCGATGACAGGTGGTGCATCGGCAAAGAAACCGCCGAAAACTACGCAGCCGCCGTCCAGCCGCGTCGACGCCGTGCGCGCGATCGTTAAACCGCAGACAGATGATCCGGCCGATGATGAATATAGCTATGGGTTCCGACTCTGGGAGGCGAAGTTCTATCCCGAGGCGCAGCAACAGCTCCAGATTTTCGTCGATAAGTATCCGAAGCACTGGCGCGTCAGTTGGGGCCGAAACCTGCTGGGGCGGGCCTATCTTGATGAAGGCAAGCCGCGCGAGGCGGCCAAATGGTTCCTTCAGAACTACCAGGCTGACAAGGCAGGAGGCCGCGCGCCCGACAGCCTCCTTTACCTGGCTGTCTCGATGAAAGAGCTGAAGGACACGAAACGGGCGTGCATTGCCCTTGCCGAATTCAGCGAGACTTATGCGGCTGAGGCAGCAGGGCGTCTGATGGGACTATATAATGCCACGCGCCAAGGACTTTCCTGCCAGGGATGATGGTCTTGTTCCGCAAGACGCGCTGACCCGACAGTTTACCGAAGGGCTTTCGCAGCTCTGGCCGGAGGGTCAGGCCAACGATTCCGCGAAGTTGGGGCTGGCCGTTAGCGGCGGGCCGGACAGTTGCGCCTTGCTGCTTCTGGCATCTGCCGCACTTCCCGGGCGGGTTGAGGCGGCGACTGTCGATCATGGGCTTCGCCGTGAAAGTGCGGAAGAAGCGGAGTTCGTTTCCCGGCTTTGCGGGCGTCTTGGCGTGGTGCACCAGACTTGCGCGGTCGAAGTTGCGAAAGGCAACGTTCAGTCTCAGGCGCGCGCCGCGCGGTATGCAGCGCTTGCGCAGTGGGCCGAAGACCGTCAGCTAACTGCAATCGCGACAGCGCACCATGCCGACGACCAGGCCGAAACGCTGCTATTGAGGCTCAACCGCGCCAGCGGGGTTGCGGGCCTTGCCGGGACCCGCGCACGCGGTAAAGTGCCGGATACGCAGCTTCCTGTGCTGCGCCCGCTGCTCGATTGGCGGCGGAGCGATCTTGCCGAAATTGTCGAGCAGGCAGCCGTGATCGCGGTTCAGGATCCCAGCAATCTTGATGACCGGTTCGACAGGGTGCGGCTGCGCAAAGCGCTTGCATCGTCGCCGTGGCTCCACCTTGAGGCGATTGCGCAGAGCGCGTCCCATCTTGCCGATGCCGACAGCGCCCTTGACTGGGCCATGCGCCGTGAATGGGAAGAATGTGTTCGCAAGGAAGGGCTCGGCCTGACTTACCGGCCTAAGGCGCCGCGGGCGATTGCACTGCGCGTCATTTCCCGCATCGTGCGCGAAATGGATGGCGAGGAGCCACGCGGCGGCTCGGTCGCCCGGGTGTTTGACGCGATGCTGGCGGGAAAATCGGTGTCGATCGGCGATATGGTTGCCCGGCCCGGCCCGGAAGGGTGGAGCTTTGCAAAGGCGCCCAAGCGCCGGCAAAAATAATCTCAATGGTTCTGGATTGGCCCTCGGGGCGAAGCAATCCAGGGTGGCCCGTATATTACCCTGGATTGCTTCCCCGGCATTTCGGCTTTTTGGGCCGAAATGAATCCCGATCAGGTCGAGGGGCCGGGATTAGTTTAGCCGAATGAACGGCGTGGCGCCGACACTATCACAATCAAAGAAGAGAGTCACCGATTTTGGTAAATTTGCCGCGTGTGATGAACACTCGGTCGCCCAGCTTCGTACTTGAAAAGACTTTTGCAGCGAAAGGTTCGGGCATCGCGATGCAGCCATGGCTGGCATAGCCCCATTCAACTTCCGAGGCGTGCAGAGATATCCCATCATTGGTCAGCCGCTGCATGTAAGGCATTGGCGCACCATAGATATTTGACACATGGTGGCGCTTTTTCTGGGTGATTGGGAAAACCCCGGTGGGGGTCGGTTTTTCTTGTGTTCCCAGCAATACGGCTGCCGCGCCGATCTCATATCCGTTACGAAAGATGGATAAGACACGGGCGTCCAGATCGACGGTTATGACAATGGGGCCGGCCGGAACATTGTCCTCATTCCAGTGCCACTCGCCATACTTTATGGGCCCTTCGATGGGAAGAATCCGCTTGATGATGAACGTCTCGTCAACTGGCGCGGCAGGAGCAGCAGTAGCAGCAGGAGCGGCAGCAGCAGGCGCGGCCTTCTTGGCGGGCGGGAGACTTGTTTCCCCTGGCGCTGGTTCATTGGTGACGGTCATTGCAAGGTTTTGCGCTGGTTGGGGGTTGGCTGGCGGCTGCGCCATCAGCATGGCTGCTGCAATGCCGGCAAGCCCGATTAAGGCGCCGCCCAACAGTATCTGTCCCTTGGTGATCGAACTCATTGACCTGGCTCACTTCTGTTGTCTGGTCTCGTTATCGCGCAATACGCTTCAAATCGCCAGACGGGGCCGTTCGTGCGTTCCATGACGGGACCATGGGCCAAAGAAGATTAACGTCCCCTAACCATGTGCTCCGAATTCATTGGCGATAGCTGCGGCGATGCGCAGCGCCAGACCCTGCGCTCGCTCGATCGGGTCGATGAATTCCCGGTGGATCTGCGCATAGCCGCTTGCGCCCTCATCCGGGTAATCGGTCGGTTCTGCCACATCGAAATCGCCGATGGATGGGAAGCTTGTCGGAAATGCGCGGCGCATCTGGGTCAGCGCTTCGTCAATGCGCAGGGTAAAGACCATTTCGATGACGTCCTCCCGGCTGATGTCGTTGGCGCGGCTGAAACGCGGCACCATTACGGTGCGCAGGAACATGTGCTTGAACAGCGCCAGTCGCAGCGATTGCAGCACGCCAAGGCTACGGCGCGTGGCTTCGTGTTCGGGCAGCGGGGTCTCGTCTGGCATCAGGTCAAGCAGCCGGTGCAGTTGCAGCGCATCCACCCGCAGGCGTGAGGCGAGACGCCGGAACACACCGGCCCGGTCATCCTTGGTAAGATATTCGGCCAGTGTCAGGCAGGCATCGGAAATGTGCTGTTCGTCACCGCGATAGGGGCGGCTGGCCCAATAGGCGGAATTGAACAGCTCGCCGAAAGCAGCGACGGTCTTGATGCTGGCCAGCGCATTGGCGGATCGGATCAGCCGGACCAGCTGCTGGCCCCTTTCGCTTTCGCGCAACAGTCCGGCGATTGCCTCGAGGTTGCTTTGTGCCGCAGTGCCGAAGCCAGCAATGATGTTCACCGGATAGCCGAGCTGTTGCAGGATCGCATTGTGCGGGATGGCGCGGATCTGGCGCAGGCTCATTTCACGCTCGGCGGAAAGATCGGACTGGCGGCGCGATCTGCGGGAGCCGGTGTCGTTGAGCATTCCCAGGCCAAAGGCCGTGATAGCGCGCGAGTAAGTCCTGCTTGAAAGATGCTCTTGCTGAACCCGGCGAATGGCGCGGTAGAAATCGAGGCTCAGGTCGGTGCGATCATAGAAGGAATCGCTTGGTGCATCGACATCGGTCCGGCAGGGCGGCATTTCCACAAAGCGCGTAAGCGTGGCGAGCGCCAGCTCTGGCGATCCGAAGAAAAGATAGCCGTCGCCGCCCTGAAAACTGACTTCTGGTTCCAGCCGGATTCCTGCACGTGCAAAGCGCCGACGTGCCCATGGAGACATCGGCCAGGCCAGCCGATCATCGAAGCTTGAGGGATGCGCGCCTCTCCCCATGCTCTCGCCATGGGTGTTGAAGATCAGCGCCGCGACGCCGGTCAGGCCGTTGGCGGCCATCGCTTCGGCCAGCCGGCCTTGCAGGCGCTCAATTGCCAGCGCTGCGGGAATCTGACCGACAAAACGTCCGGCATCGGAAAAGCCGGTCTGGATGCATACGCGTCCGCGTCGGGTGGCATATTCGCGGTAGGCCGGTTCGGCGAGCAGAGCATTGAGGAAGCGGCCGCCATGTTCCAGCGCGGTTTCGGTTTCGAACAGCGGAGAGACATCGACTTTGTCATCAATGCCGAACATGCGCGCGAAATAGAGCGCGGCGAGCACGGTTGTTGGCTGTTCGCATTCTGCCACCAGCATGCGGATCGGCGTGTCGGCGTCGATATGACCGAGGATTTGCGCCATGGCCAGGAACTGGCGCACCGCCGTGCTGTTCTCAATTGCCAGAGCAGCGAAATTGGACTTGAGTGGGCGGGCCTCGGCCAGCAATTCACGCATTTTGACCAGCGCCGCCTGACTGGCGAGATTGAGCTTGCCATCCGGATCGATGCGGCGCCGTATTGCGTTCTGAAGCTGCGCGCTGTTCACGCGGAAATGAATCCAGCCCATGCCCAGACCGTCGGCCTGCATTGAAGCGGCGACGACAAGCATTTTGCGCGCCGTGTCATTGTCCGCAGTGCGTGCTTCGGCCTCCAGCGCCGCGATGACAGGAGTAAGGCTGACCAGTTTGTCTGGGTGATCCGCT
>JAHRVR010000073.1 GCA_019090585.1 Sphingomonadaceae bacterium | reverse complement strand
GGCGGCTTTGGTGGCTATGGCGGCGGCTTCTTTGGCGGTTTCTTTGGTGGCGGGAGTTCCGGCGGCGGGAATATCGTGGTTTCTACTACGACTTCTGGTGGCTCGACTTCTACGTCCACGTCCGGCGGCTCAACCTCATCGTCATCCTCCTCATCCAGCTCGTCTTCTTCGAGCTCGTCCTCCAGCGGTGGAAGCACCGGCGGCAGCACGGGTGGAACGACGTCAACGTCCGGCGGATCGACGACCAGCTCGACCAGTTCAGGCGGGTCGAGCAGCAGTTCTTCGTCGTCAGGTTCGTCCACCTCTGGCGGCTCAACCTCGACCAGCACATCGAGCGGTGCGACTTCTGGCGGAACAAGCGGCGGTTCGACGTCCTCGTCGACATCCTCGTCGACATCCTCGTCGACATCGTCCTCCACATCGAGCAGCACCAGCTCCTCTACGTCGAGCAGTACATCGACAAGCACGGGCAGCACCAGCACGGGCAGCACCACCACCGGAGGCCATGAAGTGCCGGCGCCGCCGATGCTGATCCTGTTTGGCCTGGGTGCAGCAGCGGTGTTTGGTCGCCGCCGTCTCGCCCAAAGGAAAGCGGCTTAATATCCGAACCCTGATCTGGAACCATCGGGGGAACTGAAGGGGCGATGTTTCGGCATCGCCCTTTTTCATGCCATCCATCAGACAGCGAAAAGGCCGCGGGATCTCCGCGGCCTTTTGCATTTGATTCAACTTTGATGCGAGCGGTCAGGAAGCCAGTTTACGCAGCACATATTGCAGGATGCCGCCGTTCATGAAGTACTCAACTTCATTGGCAGTATCGATGCGGCACAGCGCAGTGAAGCTGAAGGTCGAGCCATCGGGCCGGGTGACTTCAACCTCAACGTCCTGCTGCGGTTTGAGGTTGGCAACGCCCTTGATGGTGAAGGCATCGTCGCCGGTCAGGCCCAGCGTTTCGCGGCTGTCACCGTCCTTGAACTGCAGCGGAAGCACGCCCATGCCGACCAGGTTCGAGCGGTGGATACGCTCAAAACTTTCGACGATTACGGAGCGCACACCCAGCAGGTTGGTGCCCTTCGCGGCCCAGTCACGGCTGGAGCCGGTGCCGTATTCCTTGCCCGCAATGACCACCAGCGGGGTGCCTTGCGCGGCGTATTTCATTGCGGCATCGTAGACCGGCATGATTTCTTCGCCGAAGCGCGAAATGCCGCCTTCGGTGCCAGGAACCATCTCGTTCTTGATGCGGATATTGGCGAAAGTGCCGCGCATCATCACGTCGTGGTGACCGCGCCGCGAGCCGTAGGAGTTGAAGTCTGCCTTGGCGACCTGATGCTCCATCAGCCACGCGCCCGCCGGGCTATCGGCCTTGATCGCACCGGCTGGCGAGATGTGGTCGGTGGTGACAGAATCGCCCAGGATCAGAAGCGGCTTGGCCTCGATAACGTCGGCGACTGGCGCCGGGGTCATTTCCATGCCTTCGAAGTAGGGCGGGTTGGCAACATAAGTCGAACCGGCGCGCCACGGGTAGGTGTCAGATCCGGTGACGTCGATCGCCTGCCAGTGCCGATCGCCCTTGTAGACGTCGCCATAGCGGGCCTGGAACATCGAGCGATCGACACATGCCGTCATGGTGGAGGACACTTCCTCGTTCGTCGGCCAGATATCCTTGAGATAGACGTCCTGACCGTCCTTGCTCTGGCCGATCGGGGTCGTGGTGAAATCATCGATCACCGTGCCCTTGAGCGCATAGGCAACAACCAGCGGGGGGGATGCCAGGAAGTTGGCGCGCACGTCCGGAGAAACGCGGCCCTCGAAGTTGCGGTTGCCCGAAATCACTGCCGAGGCGACCAGGCCATTTTCATTGATCGCCTTGCTGATCGGCGGTGCCAGCGGACCGGAGTTGCCAATGCAGGTGGTGCAGCCATAGCCAACGAGGTCAAAGCCGATATTGTTGAGGTGCGACTGCAATCCAGCCTTCTCGAGGTAATCGGTAACAACCTGGCTGCCCGGCGCCAGCGACGTTTTCACCCAGGGCTTGGGCTTTAGGCCGTATTCGTCTGCCTTCTTGGCGACCAGGCCCGCTGCAACCAGCACGCTGGGGTTCGATGTGTTGGTGCAGCTGGTGATGGCCGCGATCACCACATCGCCATCGCCAATGTCAAAGTCCTTGCCTTCGACCGGCACACGCTTGGCCGCCCTGTTGTAAACGGCGGACATGTCGCCGTTGAAGACATCGTCGACCTCGGTCAGGATGACTTTATCCTGCGGGCGCTTGGGCCCTGCCAGAGTGGGGACGACGGTGGACATGTCGAGGCCCAGAGTGCTGGAGAAGACCGGCTCCGGCCCGTTCGGGTCAAGCCAGAAGCCCTGTTCCCTGGCATAAGCTTCGACCAGTGCGATCTGGTCTTCCTCGCGGCCGGTGAGGCGCAGATAGTCAATCGTCTTCTCATCGATGCCAAAGAAGCCGCAGGTCGCGCCATATTCGGGCGCCATGTTGGCCAGCGTCGCGCGGTCCGCCAGCGATAGTGTGGCAAGGCCCGGCCCGTAATATTCGACGAAGCGGCCAACAACGCCATGTTCGCGCAGCATGGCCGTGCAGGTCAGGACAAGGTCGGTTGCGGTCACGCCTTCGGCAAGTTTTCCGGTCAGCTTGAAGCCAACGACTTCTGGAATGAGCATCGAAACCGGCTGGCCAAGCATGGCTGCCTCGGCCTCAATGCCGCCCACGCCCCAGCCCAGCACGCCAAGGCCGTTGATCATCGTGGTATGGCTGTCGGTGCCGACGCAAGTGTCGGGATAAGCAACCGTCTGGCCGCTCTGGTCTTCGGAAGTCCAGACGGTCTTTGCGATGTTTTCCAGATTCACCTGGTGGCATATGCCCGTGCCAGGAGGCACGGCGTAGAAATTATTGAGCGACTTTGAGCCCCACTTGAGAAAGTCGTAGCGCTCCATGTTGCGCTGATATTCGATCTCGACGTTCTGCTCGAATGCCTTGGGGTGGCCGAATTCATCAACCATGACCGAGTGATCAATGACCAGATTGACTGGAACCTGCGGGTTGATCTTGCCAGTATCGCCGCCGAGCGAGGAAATGGCATCGCGCATGGCGGCAAGGTCGACGACGCAAGGGACACCGGTGAAATCCTGGAGCAGCACCCGCGCTGGGCGATACTGAATTTCCGCGCCGGTCACCGGGTTATTCTGCCAGTCGGCAATGGCCTGGACGTCGCCTGTTGAAACGGTAAATCCGCCGTCTTCAAAGCGCAGCAGGTTTTCAAGCAGGACTTTCATCGAGAACGGCAGGCGCGAAACGTCGCCGATCTTCTCGGCCGCTTTCTTCAGCGAGTAATAAGAGTATTCCTTGCCGCCGACATTCATGGTGCTGCGTGTGCCGAGCGTGTCCTGTCCGACCTGAGTCATAGGGTCAATCTTTCCTTCTTGATGAGGCCTCCGCATCGGCCTTCACGGGCTTGGCACGGGCCTGGCCGCGATGCTGCAATGGGGAAACGGATTTGCAGTCATGCCGATGCGCGTTTGGGCCTCTCAGGTCAAGGGGTTGAGGGTGCGGGCCGGCGGCGATCGGTCGAGGCGGATGCCTTGGTTGGGCGCGAATTACAACGCCGTTTGCTCAGTCGGCTTGCGTGCAGCGATCCAGCAGCCGATCACGATCAGCACTGCACCGGCGAGGGTGGGCCAGCCCACTTCCTCGGCGAAACGCAGCCAGCCGAACAGGGCAGCCCAGAGAAACCCGGTATATTCGATCGGCACCAGCACTTGTGCCTCTGCTCGGGCATATCCCCATGACAGGAACAGCAACGCAAAAGTAGCGAGCCCCGCGCTCACGGCGATTTCGCGCAGCGCCATGGCGTCCGGCCAGACAAGCAGCCACGGCGCAACCGTGGACAGGATCAGAGCCATGAACAAGTTCTGGACAAGCGCAATCTCAATCGGATTGGCGAGCTGCGCCTGTTTGCGCTGGAGCACCAGATTGAGTGCATAGAACACCGCAGAAGTAAGGATCGCAGCGATCCCCGAGAGCGAATCTTCGGTAAAACCGCCGCTGCGGTAGCGTTCCGCTCCAATCACCAGGACGCCCGCTATGCCCATGACGGAGGCAATAATGGCGCTTGGCCGGATCTTTTCCTTCAGTAGCAGAGCCGCGAAATAGAGTGCGATCAGCGGTGCGATGAAAGATATTGCGATTGCTTCGGCCAGCGGGATGCGGACCAGACCATAGAAGAACAGCGGCGCCATGATGGTCACGACGGCAGCGCGTTGAATGTGGACACGAAAAGCGGCCTTGCCGGCTCTTGGCCTGCCCGCAAGAAGCCATACCGGGATCATGATCAGCGATCCTATCGCATTGCGAAGCAGCACCGCAGTATAGACGCCCGCTGCTATCGCGGCCCCTTTCATCGCCGCGTCCATGGCGCTGAAAGCGGCGATCCCAATCAGAACCGCGATGAATGGAAGGAATGCCTGATACTTGCGCATGGTGTGATTGTCTCTCGCCCGCTAGGTTGTAGGTGGCAAGCGATTCATCTCAGGCTAAGCCTGAATGAGTCACAATTGCACTGCGATAGAGTGGATGCTCTATCATTGGTGGCGGAAAGGCGCATGATTTTGCGCGGTTGAGCAAGGTTGGTTTGGTAATGTGGTTGAACGGTAAGATGATCGCAGCGGCCTTGTGGGGTCTCGGCGTGCTTGTCTTTGCCAGCCCGCCTGCCCTCGCGCAGCCGGAAGAGACTGAATTCACCGAAGCCTTTGATGTTCTGGACGGTGCAGTTACTGACGATGTCGGTGAAGACCAGCCGGTCAGCCCGGTTCCCCAGCCGCAGATGACGTCCAATCCGGTGGTCCAGCCCATTGAGGGGGTCGTTTCCGTTCCCGTCGTCCAACCGCTGCCTGTGATCGAGCCGATCATGCATTGGGGCATCGGCGACGCTGCGGTTCTGTTGACCGTGATAGAGGGAATTGGCGGCGAAGGCCTCTATCCTGCCGATTACCAGCTCGACATGCTGCGAGAGGCCATGGCCGGCGGTGAAAGCGATGCGCTCGACCAGATCGCCAGCCGCTCCTTCACCTGGCTTGCCGAGGATCTGCGTGACGGCCGCACGCCAGTGCCGGCGCGCGTGCAGTGGTTTGCGGTTGACCGCGATCAGGACGACATGCCGACGGAGACGCTGCTGGCAGCCGCTCTGAGCGAACATGATGTTGCTGGAGTGCTCGAAGGTTTGAGGCCGACCCATCCGGATTATGCTGCGTTGAAGCTTGCGCTGTCTCTGACGCCGGAGGAAGACGAGGAGAGGCGTGGGATGCTTCGCGCCAATATGGATCGCTGGCGCTGGCTGCAACGCGATCTGGGTGATTTTTATCTGATCACCAATGTGCCTGAATTTCAGCTGCGCCTGACGGTAAAGAACAAGATTATTCGCACGTACCGCACCGTGGTCGGCAAACCGGGCCGAACTGCGACGCCGCAACTTGCCGAGACTGTGAGCGCGGTTGTATTCAACCCCACATGGACAGTTCCCCAGTCGATCGTAAAGGGCGAAGGGCTTGGGGCACGGTTGCTGGCAAATCCGGGCCGGGCTCGCCGTGAGAATTACAAGGTGACCAAAGGCGCAAATGGCTATGTCAGCGTCGTCCAGCAGCCCGGTCCCGGCAATGCGCTGGGGCTGGTGAAGATCGATATGCCCAATCCGCATGCGATTTACCTGCATGACACGCCGTCAAAGCGATATTTCAACCACGAAGTGCGGGCCTACAGCCACGGTTGCATCCGCACCGAGAGGGCGGTCGAACTGGGTATGACGATGGCGATCCTCGGGGCGAGAATGCCCGGCGGCCAAGCAGCTGCGATTTCCCGTTCGGGCATCTATACCAAGGTGCCGATGACACGGACCTTCCCTGTCTACATTACCTATTTCACGATAGGGACAGACATTGACGGAACCTTGCGCACGTTCGATGATCTTTATGATCGTGACAAGCCGGTGCTTGAGAGCCTTGCCGCGCCGCGCCAGACCAAGACTACCCAGCGCAAGAGCGACGAGGAAATCATCGTGCTCGATAATCCACTTTGAGCGTGTCTGTGTCTTGAGGCTATCGGGCACGTTCGGATAACCGGCGCCTGTAAAATTGGATGCTCGCGGCGGGCAATCGAAGTGCCTGTAGATGCGGTCAATCCAGGTTCGGTCTCAACCAGCGCTCGACGGTGCCAGGATCTTCGCCGCGCCGGGCGGTATAGTCTTCCAGCTGGTCTCGGCCGATCCGCGCCACGCCAAAATACTGGCTTTCGGGATGGGCAAAGTAGAAGCCTGATACCGCTGCCGTTGGGAGCATAGCCTGGCTTTCGGTCAAAGTGATGCCGGCATTGTCCTGCGCCCCCAGCAGGTCGAACAGGATGGGTTTCAACGAGTGGTCGGGGCAGGCCGGATAGCCCGGCGCGGGCCGGATGCCGCGATATTGCTCGCGGATCAGTGCTTCGTTGGTAAGTTGTTCACCTGGCGCATAGCCCCACAGATCGGTGCGCACATGTTGATGCAAGCGTTCGGCAAAGGCTTCGGCAAAACGGTCTGCCAGCGCTTTGAGCAGAATTTCGTTGTAGTCATCATGCGCGGCCTTGAAGCGAGCGACATGCGCGTCGATACCGTGGATTCCCACGGCGAATCCACCGATCCAGTCGCTTTCAGGATCGATGAAATCGGCTAGGCAATAGTTCGCCCGACCACGCGATTTCTTCACTTGCTGGCGCAGCATCGGCAGCAGCGTGCCGTCATCCAGCCGGATGTCATCGCCCTCGCGCTTGCACGGCCAAAAGGCGCATACTCCGCGTGCAGTCAGCCACTTTTCAGCGATGATTGTGTCGAGCATTGCCTGTGCGTCGGCATGGAGGTTGCGCGCACTTTCGCCCACCACTTTGTCGGTCAGGATGGCCGGGAATGTCCCGGCCAGTTCCCAGGCGCGGAAGAACGGCGTCCAGTCAAACGTCTCACGCAAGTCCGCAAGATCCCATTCCTCGAAGAGGTGGAGGCCGGGCTTGGCGGGGGCAGGGGCTTTGTCGGCCATGTCCGGTTTGAACGAATTTTCCCGTGCTTCTTCAAGCGGCAAAAGGTCGGACTGACCCTTACCTTCGCGCGCCTCGCGCACTTTCGCATAGTCGGTCGCAACCGATTGCTTGTAACCCTCAGCTTGCGTATCGGACAGCAGCTGCGATGCGACACCGACCGCGCGGCTGGCATCGAGCACATGGATCACCGGCCCTTTATAAGCCGGGTCGATCCGCAGCGCGGTGTGGACCTTGCTGGTCGTCGCACCGCCGATCAGCAGCGGCACTTTGAAGTCAGAGCGCTGCATTTCCTCGGCCACGGTCACCATTTCGTCGAGCGACGGGGTGATAAGGCCCGAAAGCCCGATGATGTCGGCGTCCTTTTCCTTCGCGGTTTCGAGGATCGTCGTCCAGGGCGCCATGACGCCAAGGTCGATCACTTCATAGCCGTTGCACTGCAAGACGACGCCAACGATGTTCTTGCCGATATCGTGCACGTCGCCCTTGACCGTGGCCATGACGATGCGGCCTTTGGCCTTCGCGCCCAGCCCCTTTTCCTGTTCAATAAAGGGAAGGAGATGGGCGACGGCCTTTTTCATCACACGCGCCGATTTCACGACTTGCGGCAGGAACATTTTACCCGATCCGAACAGATCGCCAACGACATTCATGCCGTCCATCAGCGGGCCTTCGATCACTTCGATAGGCCGTCCGCCCGCATTGGCGGTGGCAATGCGCATTTCCTCGGTATCGGCAACGACATCTGCGTCGATGCCTTTGACCAGCGCATGTTCCAGCCGTTTCTCGACCGGCCATCCGCGCCATTGCGCCGCAGCCTTTTCCTCTGCTGGATTAACGCCCTTGTATTGCTCCGCAAGGTCGATCAGCCGCTCGGTTGGCGTCTGCTCCCCCGATAGCGGACGATTGAGGATCACATCCTCGCAGGCTTCGCGCAGCGCCGGTTCAATCTGGTCGTAGACGTCGAGCTGGCCGGCATTGACGATCGCCATGTCAAGCCCGGCCGGGATCGCATGGTAGAGGAATACCGAGTGCATGGCGCGGCGCACCGTCTCGTTGCCGCGAAAGGAGAAGGAGAGGTTTGACAGCCCGCCCGAGCAATGAACATGCGGGCATTGCACCTTGATTTCCCTGACCGCCTCGATGAAGTCGAGGCCATAGCGGTCATGCTCCTCGATTCCGGTCGCCACGGCGAAGACGTTGGGATCGAAGATGATGTCCTCGGGCGGAAAACCGATGCCGGTTAGCAAGTCATAGGCGCGCTTGCAGATCTCGACTTTGCGGTCTCTGGTATCGGCTTGCCCGGTTTCGTCGAAAGCCATGACAACCGCTGCGGCGCCATAAGCCATGCAGACGCGGGCTTGCTCAAGGAACTGTTCTTCGCCTTCCTTCATGGAAATGGAATTGACGATCGGCTTGCCCGACACGCATTTCAGCCCCGCTTCGATGACATGGAACCTGGAGCTATCGATCATCACCGGAACGCGGGAAATATCCGGCTCGGCGGCGATCAGCTTGAGAAACTTCGTCATCGCCTCGACCGCGTCGAGCAGGCCTTCGTCCATGTTGACGTCAACGATCTGCGCACCGTTCTCAACCTGCTGGCGCGCAACTTCCACGGCGGCGGCATAGTCTCCGCTCAGGATCAGCTTTTTGAACCGGGCCGAGCCGGTGACGTTGGTGCGTTCACCAATATTGATGAACTGTGAGCCGGCTGGGCGGGCGCTGGATTGGTCTGTCATGGAAATTTCGGTCGCTTCAGGCGGCAATTGTGAAAGGCTCGAGGCCGGACAGGCGCGTCTTGATGTCCAGATCGGGTAAGGTGCGCGGTTTGGCATCCTTCACCGCTTTGGCGATGGCACGGATATGGGCAGGCGTGGTGCCGCAGCATCCACCGACCACGTTGACGAGGCCTTCTTCCGTCCACAGGCGGATCAGTTCGCCGGTTTTCTCCGGCAATTCATCATACTCGCCCAGCTCGTTGGGCAGGCCTGCATTGGGGAAAGCCATGATCAGCGCATCGGTGTCCTTGGCCAGCTCGGCCAGATAGGGACGCAACTTATCGGCCCCGAAAGCGCAATTGGCCCCAATGGTCAGCGGTTTGAGATGTCGCAGCGTATACCAGAAGGCCATGATCGTGTGGCCGGAAAGGTTGCGCCCGCTCATATCGGTGATGGTGAAGCTGAGCATGAGGGGGACTTCGCGGTCCGATGCGGCTTCGGCCTCCCGGGCCGCCATGCCCGCGGCCTTGGCGTTGAGCGTATCAAAGCACGTCTCGATCAGCAGAAAATCGACACCGCCTTCGATGAGAGCATCGCATTGCTCGCGATACGTCTGTTTCAGCGTGTCAAAATCAACCTCGCGGAATCCCGGATCGTTGACGTCGGGAGAGAGCGAGAGTGTCTTGTTGGTCGGGCCGATCGACCCTGCCACGAAACGGCGCCGAGCCACGCCATTCTGGCCGTCTTTCGATTCAGCAGTCTCGCATGCCTCGCGCGCGATCTTTGCAGCGGCGATATTGATGTCGCGGACAAGGTGCTCGCAGCCGTAATCGGCCATCGCGATCTGCGTGGAGCTGAAAGTGTTGGTCTCGATCATATCCGCGCCGGCATCGAGATAGGCTTCGTGGATTTCGCGGATCACATGCGGCTGTGTCAGGCAGAGCAAGTCGTTGTTGCCCTTCTGGTCTGCCTTTAGGTCAAGCTCACCGCGATAGTCGGCTTCTTCAAGCCCGTAATTCTGGATGGAAGTGCCATAAGCGCCGTCAAAGACAAGGATGTCGCTCGCCGCACGGGAGCGGAATTCGGTTTCTGCACTCATCGCGGGGTTTCCTTTGTCGGGCGAACGCCCAGCATGTGACAGATCGCATAAGCGAGTTCGGCCCGGTTGAGCGTATAGAAGTGGAACTGACGCACCCCGCCGGCGTAAAGCCTGCGGCACAATTCGGCTGCAAGCGTAGCGGAAACGAGCCGCCGGGCCGCGGGATGATCGTCCAGCCCCTCAAACAGGGTTTCCATCCATGCCGGGACATCGGTGCCGCATTGCCCGGCCATGCGGGTCACGCTGGCATAATTCATCACCGGCATGATGCCCGGGACGATCTCTGCGTTAATCCCGGCTCTGGCAGCCTCATCGCGAAAGCGGAAGAAAGTGTCCGGTTCAAAGAAGAACTGGGTGATCGCTCGCGTCGCTCCGGCGTCGATCTTGCGCTTGAGATTATCAATATCGGATGCCGCGTCGGACGAATCGGGATGGCATTCGGGATAAGCCGCAACGGAAATCTCGAATGGGTGGCGCGCAAGCAGACCGCGCACGAGCGCTTCGGCATTTTCGTATCCGCCCGGATGGGTTGCATATGGCTGGCCGGCTTGCGCAGGATCGCCGCGCAGGGCAACGATATGGCGCACGCCTGCATTCCAGTATTCCTCCGCGACTTCGTCTATTTCCTCTCTGGTCGCTTCGACGCAAGTAAGATGAGCGGCAGCGGCAAAGGGGGTCTCACGTGCAATGCGCGCCACGGTGCCGTGGGTGCGCTCACGTGTCGAGCCGCCCGCGCCGTATGTCACCGAAACGAAGCGCGGCGCCAGCGGGCCAAGCGTTTCAATCGCCTGCCAGAGCTGCTCGTTCATTTTCTCCGTTTTGGGCGGGAAGAACTCGAATGATATGTCGATGTCGCCAGGAAGCGAAGCGAATAGCGGCGCGTCATGCGCCGTGCGCTCTTCACGGGATGCATCAAGCTTGGCGTTCATCGTCTGGCGTTCTTTCCTTTGGCGGCGGCAACTGGCTTGGCGCCGGTGCCGCTTTTCTTGATGGCCGTCCATATCTTCACGGTCAAAGGCGTGCCGGGCAGGGCAATGGCCGGTGCGCTGGCGAACCCTGCGTCACTCAGCAGGGCGAGTATCTGTTCATCGGAAAAGCCGAGACGTGCATGGGCATGGACACTGCGCAGTTCTTCGCGGTCATGAGCGGAAAAATCGACGATGGCGATGATACCGCCTTCCCTCGTGACCCGCGATGCTTCGGCCAACACGGCTTCCGGTTCCTGCGCATAATGCATCACCTGGTGGAAGAGCACCGTGTCATAAGTCTCGTCCTCAAAGGGCAAGGCGGTAAAATCACCCTGGACAAGATCGACATGGTCAGCCGGGAAATGCTGTAGGCGCGCCCGGGCGATTTGCAGCATTTCCTGACTCTTGTCGAAGGCTGTCACGTGCGTAACGCGGGCCGCGAACAGCTCGGCCATGCGGCCGGTCCCGGTTCCGACGTCGAGCAGCATGCCAAGCGTGCTGCCGGAAGTGATGGCGTCCAGCGCATCGCTTAGCGCTGTTTCAACCGGCCCGTCCGGGCAATGGAGCAGGCGCAGCCGATCCCATTCCTCGGCATGGCGGGAGAAATAGTCTTCCGCTTTGGCCTCTCGGTCGGCGCGAATCGCGGCAAGGTGCCTGCGGTCCTCGGCGCAGCGGGCGGAGAAAATGGCATCGTCGCGCTCACCAATGGAGAGCAAACGGGCAGCGGCAGAGCCCAAAGGAGGCGCGCGGTTCTCTCCGATGGCGCTCCTCAGGAACACCCAACCGCCTTCCTTGCGCCGAACCGCAAGGCCCGCATCACACAGGATCCGCACATGGCGAGAGACGCGCGGCTGGCTTTGCCCCAGGACTTGCGCAAGTTCACCCACGGCGAGCTCCATATAGGCCAAAAGGCGCATGATGCGCAGGCGCGTAGGATCCGAAAGTGCGCGTAAGAGAGCCTCTAATTGCATGCGCAGATCATATAAAGATTTCTTTATATGATCGCAACCCTTAGGATTTCTGCAGTTTTGGCGGGTTCTTTTGGAATTTGCCTTGCGGGGACCACTAGTCTACACCTTAAAGCGCAGGCTTGCCTGCAAGCGTTGGCGCCTGCGCCAGATATTGCAAGGGGATTCGCATGAAGAAAATCGCTTACGCCGCATTTACGTCGGCCGCCGCTCTGGCTCTCGCTGCCTGTGGCAGCGCTGAAGAAGCCACCGAGGACGCACAGGCAGAGAACACTGAAGCGATGGCTGAAGAAGTCGTTGCTGAAGAAGCTGTTGCTGAAGAAGCTGCTCCTGCTGAAGAAGGTGCAGAAGAAGCTGCTGCTCCTGCTGAAGAAGCTGCCGCTGAATAAGCGATATCGTCAGGATATTGGGGGCGCTTAGAGCCGGCTGGTTCGGCGTCCCCATTTTCCGCTTCGGCATTTCTGCTCCGGCCTTTTTTTGCTCCGGCCAGAGGCTGTGCTTTCCACTTCATCCCGGATGACGCACCCAGTGCGGATTTGCCCTCCCCTTTCGGAGGGTTTTTATTTGCATGAAACCTGCCAAATGGGCATCAGGCGAGCATGCCTGACACCGTGAAGATTACGCTTGCACAGATGAACCAATCGGTCGGCGATATTGCCGGCAATGCGGCCAGAATGCTTGCCGCACGGGATCGCGCCAAGGGCTCGGACCTCATTGTTTTCCCCGAACTGCAACTGATCGGATATCCGCCGGAGGATCTTATCCTCAAGCCGGCCCTGATCGAGCGGGCCGCAGATGAGCTGGACAATCTTGCCAAAGCCACGCTTGAAGATGGCCCCGCCATGCTGGTGGGATCGGCTTTTGTGCTGGACGGCGAATTGCATAATGGCGTTGCCTTGCTTGAAAATGGCAAGATTGCTGCGGTCCGTCTGAAGCATGAGCTTCCGAACTACGGCACGTTCGACGAAGTTCGTCTGTTTCAGCCAGGACCATTGCCCGAACCGATCGTGTTCAAGGGGATCGTGATCGGCGTCCCAATCTGCGAGGATATCTGGCAACCCGATGTTTGCCGCCACCTTGCTGATTTGGGGGCGGAGATCCTCATCTGCATCAATGGCAGCCCCTATGAAATCAACAAGGATGCGCTGCGGATTGAAAGCGTTGCCAAGCGCCGCGCTGCGGACACGGGACTGCCGCTTGCCTATCTGAACCGCGTGGGCGGGCAGGATGAGCTGGTGTTCGATGGGGCCAGCTTCGTCGTCAATGGCGATGGCAGTCTGGCTGTTCAGATGCTGGACTGGGAAGAGCAGGCGGTTACCACCAGCTGGACCAGGACCGTGCAGGGCTGGCGATGCGATCGCGGTGAGGTGCACAAGCTCGCGGTGCCGCCCGAAGAAGTATATTGCGCCATGGTTGTTGGTCTTCGCGACTATGTGGATCGCAACCGGTTTCCCGGCGTGGTGCTGGGCCTGTCCGGCGGGATTGACAGCGCGGCCTGTGCCGCCATTGCGGTTGACGCGCTGGGTGCGGACCGCGTTTGGTGCGTCATGCTGCCATCACGTTTTACCAGCAAGGAAAGCCTTGATGATGCCAAGGCCTGCGCCCGGGCGCTGGGTTGCCGCTATACAACCATTCCCATCCAGCCTGCCGTGGCGGGCTTCGATGCAATGCTGGAGGACAGTTTTTCCGATGCCCATGTCGACGTCACCGAGGAAAATCTCCAGTCGCGCATCCGCGGCGTCACGCTGATGGCGCTATCCAACAAGTTCGGGCCGATGCTTATGACGACTGGTAACAAAAGTGAAATGAGCGTCGGCTATGCCACCATCTATGGCGATATGGCGGGCGGCTATAATCCGCTGAAAGATGCCTACAAGCTGACTGTTTTCGACGTGTGCCGTTGGCGCAATGAGAGCAAACCGCGTTTTGCGCTTGGCCCCGATGGCCGGGTCATCCCGGAAAATATCATCGTCAAGCCGCCCAGCGCGGAATTGCGGCCTGACCAGAAGGACGAGGATTCGCTGCCGCCCTATGAAGTGCTCGATGCCATCCTGCTCGGACTGATCGAGCATGAGAAGAGTGTGGACCAGCTGGTTCAGGACGGGTTCGATCACGAAACCGTTGCGCGGATCGAACGGCTTCTCCATCTCGCTGAATACAAGCGCCGACAGGCGCCGCCGGGGGTCAAGCTGACCACTCGCAATTTCGGCCGTGATCGCCGTTATCCGATCACACATGCGTTTCGTTCGGCCTGATCTGTCATGACGATTGTTACCCGCTTCGCCCCGTCGCCCACCGGACGGCTTCATGTCGGAAATATCCGTACCGCGCTCCATAACTGGCTGCTGGCCAAGCAGGCAGGCGGACGCTTTCTGCTTCGGATCGACGATACGGACGCTGAGAGAAGCCGCGAGGAATATGTCGAGGCGATCCGTGAGGATCTGGCCTGGCTGGGGATCCATCCCGATGGCGAGGAGAGGCAGTCGGCTCGTTCTGCCTCTTATGAGGCGGCATTCGATCGGCTGGCCATGCAAGGCGTCGTCTATCCTTGTTATGAGACTCCGCACGAACTCGATCTGAAGCGCAAGATTCTTCTGGGCCGGGGGCTGCCACCGATTTATGATCGTGCTGCGCTTGATCTGAGCGCGGAGCAGCGCACCGAGAAAGAATCGGTGGGAGAGACTCCGCACTGGCGCTTCAAGCTGGATCATGCGCGCCCGATCGAGTGGCTCGATGGTATTCGCGGGGAACAACATTTCGACCCAGCGCAATTGTCAGATCCGGTAATTCGGCGCGGAGATGGCAGTTGGCTATACATGTTGCCTTCCGCGATTGACGACATTGCCATGGGAATCACCGATGTTCTGCGCGGTGAGGACCATGTCTCCAATACGGCGGTGCAAATCCAGATGTTTGAGGCACTGGGCGCATCACCGCCGCGCTTTGCGCATGAGGCGTTGCTGGTTGGGGCCGAGGGGAAATTGTCAAAGCGGCTGGGCTCGCTGGGAGCTGATGCCCTGCGCGATGCGGGGATTGAACCACAGACCATCGTGGCGCTACTGGCGCGGCTGGGGACGTCCGATCCGGTTGATGCGGCATTGGATGCAGCGGCGCTGGCGGAGAGCTTCGATCTGTCGCGTTTCGGCCGTGCGCCGGCGAAGTTTGACGAGGCGGAGCTGCACCGGCTCAACGCTGTAGTGGTCCACGCCCTTTCCTTTGAAGAAGTGGCCGGACGGCTTCCCGGCGGCATGGATGCGGCCGGGTGGGATGCGGTGCGTCCCAACTTGTCCCATGTCGGCGAAGCGGGCGAATGGTGGCAAGTGGTGACCGGACCGATCGAGGCTCCCGCCTTTGATGACGAGACACGCGGTTTTCTGGAAAGCGCGGCACAGACGCTGGCCGATCTCGATTGGATACTGGAAGACGACGACCCATTGCCGACTGGCTATTCGATAACGGATACCTGGCCCGCGTGACTTGTTCCTGTCTCTTATACACATCTGACGCTGC
>JAHRVR010000072.1 GCA_019090585.1 Sphingomonadaceae bacterium | reverse complement strand
GCATCGAAGTTGGCTATGGACTGGAGCCGGTTCTGACGGACGGCCTTTCCCATCTCATCATCAACCAGCAGATCGTCCCGCTCTTTAGAAAAGGCGATATGCCCGGCGGAATCGAGGCGGGTACGGACGCGATCATAAAGCAGCTTACCCTCCCGCCCGAGGAGGCACAGAAGATCGCCGCCGAAGCCAGCCGCGCGCCAAAAGCTTCCATGTCTTCGCGCGGCTTCATTTTCATGATCTTCGTCGTCATGTTCTTCATCCTGCCGGTCCTGCGCGCGATATTCGGGCTGGGTGGCGGGCGGCGTTACAGCGGCCGCCATTCGAGCCCGATCATCTGGGCACCCGGTGGCTTTTCCGGCGGCAGTTCAGGTGGATTCGGCGGCGGGTTTTCAGGTGGCGGCGGCAGTTTTGGCGGCGGCGGATCGAGTGGGGGGTGGTAAGACGATGAGCAAGCCTATCTACCTGTCCCAAGCAGATCATACGCGTGTGAGCGATGCAGTCTCGCAGGCGGAGCACCATACCGCAGGTGAGATCGTAACAATTCTGGCGGATCGGTCTGACGGGTACACCGACGTAGCCCTGACATGGGCCGCTCTTGCATCGCTGATCGCGCTGTGCGCGCTTGCCATCGCCCCGGCATTTTATCTTGGCCTTTATGCGTGGCTTACCGGAAGCTGGACGCAGGAATGGACGCCGCGCGCGATTTTCACCGTCGCTGCGGGCGTGGCCGTGCTCAAATTTGGCGGCGTTCTCATCATCCAGTTGTGGCAACCGCTGAAATTTTTTCTGATCCCTGCACCGATAAGAACTGTGCGCGTCCATGACCGCGCGATCCGGGCCTTTCGCATCGGCGCTGAGCGGCGCACGCATGGCCGAACCGGCATATTGATCTACCTGTCCATGCGCGAACACCGCGCCGAAATCGTAGCGGACGAAGCCATTGCAACCCACGTCGATCCCGAAGTGTGGGGCGAAGCCATGGACGCCATGCTAACCGAGCTGAAACAGGGCCGCATCGCCGATGGCATGGTCGCGGCAATCGAGAAAGTGGGCATCGTGCTGGCCGAGCATTTCCCGGTTCAGGATGGTGACGTCAACGAACTTCCCGACCGTCTGATCGAAGTTTAAGTGCAGAGACAAGCATGACCGCCGACCGCGACGCACCCGATGAAATCAAGTGGCAGGGCAAGTTCATCACCGCACGCAAGAAGGGCCGGTGGGAGTATGTCAGCCGCGCGCATGGGATACATGCCGCTGTCATCCTTGCCGTGGACGAGGACGACCACGTCATTCTGGTCGAACAATACCGCGTGCCGATGGGTAAACGCTGTATCGAATTGCCAGCCGGGCTGATCGGCGACGATGAAAACACGCCCGATGAGGACGCCGCCACGGCTGCCGCGCGTGAGCTTGAGGAAGAAACCGGATACCACGCCGCCCGCATGGAAGTGCTGGGTGAATTCTATTCCTCACCCGGCATGGTCAGCGAAAGCTTCACCCTGCTCAAGGCCCATGGCCTGACCAGGGTGGGCGAAGGCGGCGGAACGGAGAGCGAGGACATCACCGTCCACCGCGTTGCCCTGAGCAGCCTTAAAGAAGCAATCACGCAGTGGCGCGCACAAGGATTTGGCATCGATGTGCGCATGCTGATGCTGCTTGGCCCCGAACTGGTCTGCTGAGGCATCAGCAATCATGCGGACACGGCCCGCCATCTGCCACAGGAAAAAGCGCTTCAAAAGCGAAGCGGATGCTTTGCAGGTGGCGCAAAAAGCGGCTGTCCTACTTCGCCCCTATCGCTGCGATCTATGCCGCGATTTTCACTTGACCAGCCGGACCAAAAGCATGCGATTACCCGCCTTCGAAATCGAACGCAGGCGTGCTGCAAAAGCTAAAGGGTCTTGATGATCGCCGAAAAATCGAGAGCGCCGTTCCCGGCATCTGCAAAGGCCTTGTAAAGTTCCTTCGCCTTCTCTCCCATAGGCGTCTGGGCGCCGGACGTATCGGCCGCATCCATCGCCAGCGACAGATCCTTGAGCATCAGCGCCGTGGCAAAGCCGCCCTGGTAATCATTATCCGCCGGGCTTTGCGGGCCGACACCGGGGAGCGGGCAATAGCTCGTCATCGACCAGTTCTGCCCCGAAGAGACCGAACTGATGTCATAGAACGTCTGCGGATCGAGGCCGAGTTTCTTCGCCATGTTGAACGCTTCGCAGGTGCCGATCATGTGGATGGCCAGCAGCATGTTGTTGCAAGCCTTGGCCGCCTGCCCTGCCCCGCTGTCCCCTGCATGGATCACGGTTTTTCCCATGGCCGAAAGGATTGGCTGCGCCTTGGCAAAAGCATCCTTGCCACCGCCGACCATGAAAGTAAGCGTGCCGCCATTGGCCGCAGCGATACCGCCTGAAACCGGCGCATCGACCATCTCATAACCAGCGCTGCTTGCAGCAGTGGCCACTTCGCGCGCAGTCGCAACATCAATGGTAGAGCAATCAATCAGCAGCGCCGATTGGGGCGCCTTGCCGATCACGTCACTGGTATAGACGCGCTTCACGATCGCTCCGTTGGGCAGCATCGATACGACCGCATCAACGCCCTGCACCGCATCGCCGACCGTACTAAACGTCTCGCAACCGCTTTGCTTCGCTTGTGCCAGCGCCTCATCAGACAGATCGAAGGCACTAACCTCGTGCCCCGCCTTGACGAGGTTCGCGGCCATGCCGCTGCCCATATTGCCAAGGCCGATAAACGCGATTCTCATGTTCTTACTTTCCCTTCCAGATACCGGCGCGCTTTTCGACAAAGGCCTGCATGCCTTCGGTCTTGTCCTCGGTCGCAGCGAGGATCTGGAACATGCGGCGCTCTGCCAACAAGCCGTGTTCAAGCGTCGTCTCGAATGCGATGTTGACCATTTCCTTGTTCACCATCGCGGCAAGCGGCGGCATTCCGGCGATGGCACCAGCGGCCTTGAGCGCTTCATCGAGAAGCTGATCGAGTGGCACCACGCGGCTAACCAGCCCGGCCCGCTCGGCCTCTTCAGCCTTCATGTTGCGGCCAGTCAGGCACATGTCCATCGCCTTTGACTTGCCAACCGCACGAGTAAGACGCTGCGAGCCGCCCATGCCCGGCGCGACGGCCAGCTTGATTTCCGGCTGGCCGAACTGCGCCGTGTCAGAAGCGATAATGAAGTCCGCCATCATCGCCAGTTCGCAGCCGCCGCCAAGAGCAAAGCCGTTGACCGCTGCGATCCATGGCTTGCGGGTGCGCCGTACGACGTCCGCCTGCCAGCCGGAGAAAAAGTCTTCGAGGAAGAAGTCCGCCCCCGTCTTGTCGACCATTTCCTTGATATCCGCGCCTGCAGCAAACGCCTTTTCACCCGACCCTGTAATGACCGCGCAACCCTGTGAGCTATCCGCTTCGAACGCAGCGAAAGCCTTGGCCAGTTCCTTCAGGACCGTGCTGTTCAGTGCATTGAGCGCCTTTGGCCGGTTCAATGTGATCAGCGTTACCGCGCCCTTTTGTTCAACCAGGATCGTTTCATAGCTCATAGTGGTTTCCATTCTTCATCGGCTGGCAGGGGCGCAAAGATTGATTCGATCAGTTCGTCCGAAACGCCCTCGGGCGTCGGCGGATTCCATTTCGCGTCGTTCGTCTTGTCGATAATCACCGCGCGGACGCCCTCGGCGAAATCGGGCATCGTAAGCACGCGGCTGCCAATGCGGTATTCCATCACCATATTGTCGGCGAAATCATCCAGCTTCGCACTCTCGGCAAGCTGCCGTAGCGAAACCTTGCAGGCCTGCGGGCTCTTCTGGCGAAGGGTTTGCAATTCCTTTGCCGCCCATTCGCCGCCGTCGGCCTCCAGCGATGCAAGAATATCCTCGAAGCGATCCGACGCGAAGTGCTTCGCGATCAGTTCAGCATTATCGGCAATGCGCGGCGCAGGCGGCTCGACCGAAAGCGCGCGAAGCACCGCGTCAATGTCCTCACCTGCACAAATGCGCTGCTTTGCTTCGCCCAGGCTATCAGCGGGCAAATAGTGCGTGCAAAGCCCCGCCCACATGCATTCAGCGCCGTTCAACCGCGCGCCGGTCAGTGCCAGAAACTGACCAATGCGATTGCCGATACGGGCCAGATACCAGCCCCCTCCGACGTCGGGGAACAGGCCGATGCCGGTTTCCGGCATGGCATAGCGAGTATTTTCCGTAGCGACACGAAACTGTGCCGGCTGCGAAATTCCAACGCCGCCGCCCATGGTGATCCCATCCATGAAGGCAATCACGGGTTTGGCATAAGTGAACAGCAAATGGTTGAGCCGGTATTCCTCGAAGAAGAACGACAGACCCGACACGCCATTGTCGTTCAGCGCGGAATTGCGAAGCACCGCAATGTCCCCGCCTGAACAAAAGCCGCGCCCCTCGCTATGGTCGATGATTACCGCTTTGACCGCGGGATCATCCTTCCATGCCAGCAATGCCTCAATCATCCCATGGTCCATGTCGACAGTCAACGCATGGATCGCCTTGGGACGATTCAATGTCAGGAAGCCGGCAACGCCATTCTGGCGGACAATAAGCTCATCGGTCATGGCCGCAGCAAGTCCCTTCCGATAATCATCTGCATAACCTCGTTTGTGCCTTCCAGAATGCGATGAACGCGCAAGTCACGCCAGAAACGCTCGATCGGATACTCGCACAGATAGCCATAGCCGCCGAACATCTGCAGCGCGCGATCAACAATGGAGGATCCGCTATCGCTTGCGAGCTTCTTGGCCATGGCTGCAAACTTCGTCTTGTCCGGCGCGCCTGTGGTGACTTTGGCCGCTGCGAGATAAAGTAGCGCACGCGCCGCTTCCAGATCGGTTGCCATATCGGCCAGGGTGAACTGGGTGTTCTGGAATTCGCCGATCGCCTGGCCAAACTGCTTGCGCTCGCGCACGTAGTTCACGGTCTCATCAAGGCACCGCTGCGCCCCGCCGAGCGAACAAGCCCCGATATTGAGCCGTCCGCCATCAAGCCCCATCATCGCGAACTTGAAGCCATCGCCCTCATCGCCAACGCGGTTGACAACAGGCACGCGCGCATCTTCAAAAATGACTTGCGCAGTGGGAGAGGCATTCCAGCCAAGCTTCTTTTCAGGCTTGCCAAAGCTGACCCCGGGGGTGTCCTTGTCCACGACCAGACAGGAAATCCCCTTTACCTTGTGTTCGCCAGTGCGAACCATACAGACGTAGATTTCGTTATAGCCGCTGCCAGAGATAAATTGCTTGGTGCCGTTGAGAATATAATGATCCCCATCGAGCCGGGCAGTTGTGCTGAGCGCTGCCGCGTCTGATCCCGAGCCCGGCTCGGTCAGGCAATAACTGGCAATCTTATCCATCGGCACCAGATCGGGCAGATAACGGTCCTTCAGCTCTTGCCCGGCGAATTTATCAATCATCCAGGTGGCCATGTTGTGGATCGAGATATGGGCCGACGTGGCCGCACAACCATAGGCCATGGCTTCCATGATCAGTGCCGCCTCCAGACGGCCAAGGCCGATGCCGCCGCCTTCTTCCGACACATAGATACCACCAAAACCCAGCTCGCCAGCCGCTTTCCACACATCGACCGGATAGTGGGAATCCGCGTCCCACTGCGCGGCGAAAGGCGTGATTGCATCCGCAGTGAATCTGCGGGCGGTCTCCTGAATGGCAATCTGGTCATCCGTCAGTGAAAACTGATCGGTCATCCCCTTGCTCCCTCTAATGATCGTTCGCTGTGATCAGCCGCCCTCGGGAAAACTGGTCACAACGCCTGAAATTGCAGTTCAGCTGAGCGCTGCAATGATGTCCTTGCCGAACAATTCCTCGTCGCTCGGAAGAACCTTGGCTTGTGCAAGCGGCCTGGAAACCCACGTCACATTGATCAGGTCTTCCCAGGTGATATTGTTGTTGGTGGCATTGCCTCCCCAACTGCCGCAGCCCAGCGAAAAGGTCTGACGCATACCGTTCCACAGATTGCCAGAGTTAGACGCGGCCTGCGG
This sequence comes from Sphingomonadaceae bacterium, assembly GCA_019090585.1. Taxonomy (GTDB): domain Bacteria; phylum Pseudomonadota; class Alphaproteobacteria; order Sphingomonadales; family Sphingomonadaceae; genus Novosphingobium. The sequence goes on along the minus strand of JAHRVR010000072.1, from coordinate 12,408 downwards.
CTGGTTGACCATCACACGGCTGGTCTTGGTCTGCATGGCAAGCTTTGTGATATTCTCGTCCGACGTGGAATAAATGCCGCAGCTGTGCCCCTGCCCCTGATAGGACTGGATCGCGTTGGTAAGCGCAATCGCCTCGTCAATATTCTTTGCGCGGTACAGCGCCATCGTCACCGTCATTTTCTCACCAGAGAAGGGATAGTCCGGTCCTGCGCCGGTTTCCGGCACAATAAAGAACACTTTGCCCTCAGGGATGCCAAAGCCGGCCATACCAGCGATCTTGTCTGCATCCTGCGCAACGGCTTTGGCATTGATATGCCCATCTTCCCAGATGACGGCCTGAAGCTTGGCCTTTTCGTCCTCATTCACAATGTATCCGCCCTGGTGCCTCAGCTTCTCCAGCATCTCGTCATAAATGGCATCGAGCAGGATCACGGCATTGTCAGAAGAACACGAAGCGGCCAGATCCAGCGTCTTGGAAGTGCGGATCTTATCGGCCGCATCGTCAAGATCAGCGGTCTCATCCACGGTGATGACGGCATTGCCCACGCCAACGCCCAGTGCCGGAGTGCCCGAGCTGTAAGCCGCTTTGACCATCGCGCCGCCGCCTGTCGCCAGCACACGGTCAACCTGCTGCATTACTTCGTTGGTCTTCTCGACGGACGGTGTGTCGATCGCAATGACGAGATCCGCCGGAGCGCCCAGTTTTTCCAGCGCATCGCGCATTTTCTCGCAGATCAGCTTGTTGGTAATCTTCGCGCGCGGATGGGGGCACACAATGATCGAATTGCGTCCCTTTACAGCGTTGATCGCCTTGATAACCGGCGTTGCCTCTGGGTTGGTGGACGGCGAAAGTGCGCCAATCACGCCGACCGGCTTCGCGATCTTGATGATATTGCGATCGGGCAGTTCCTCGATCACACCCACCGACTTGTCATTGATAATGTCCATCAGCGCAGCGCGCGTCTTGCGGAAAATCTTCAGATACTTGCCATCGTAATTGCCGAGCTGGGTCTCATCGACGGTGTGCTGAGCGATTTGCTCGGCAATGTCCTCGCGGGCGACAGCATAGACCATGCCGCGTATCCACAAGTCGACTTGTTCCTGGGTCGCATTCTCGATCTGTGTCTGGGCCACGCGCGAGCGGGCCACCAGAGCAGCAACTTCGTCTGCAACAGAGATTTCGGTGATATCTTCAACGGTCGACATTTCGACATTCCTTTGATCTTGCCAGTGAACCCGCGCTTTAAACCGGGCACACGTGTGCCTTCGCCTTGCGGCGATCCTGCATCGGGCAGTGCCCTGCACTTTTGACCAAAGACAGGCAAGTGCGAAACAGGCAAGTGGAGTTGCCTCTAGCGACATCGGGCCACCGCTCTCAATGCTCGCCTTTCACACCAAGTCACGCACCGCCATGCCTCTGCGCCAACAATCTCAACCAGATTTTGACGTTCCCGCTTTGCCGGGCAATAGGGTATGCGAACTTGCCAATGAGAAGTGCGGCCTGCAATGAAGCCTCAATATTGCGAACAGTTGGACGCAATATCGAATAGCCACAGGTCGCAGTGTAAAGGGAAACCAGGCGTGAATGCAGCAACCATCGATCCGGCCACCTTCAGACAGGTGCTCGGCAGCTACCCCACCGGCGTTTGCGTCATTTCTGCGCTCGACGAACAGAACAACCCGGCCGGGATGGTGGTCGGCACTTTCACATCGGTTTCACTCGACCCTCCCATGGTTGGCTTCCTGCCGGACAAGTCATCGACCAGCTGGCCCAAGATCGAAAAGGCAGGGCGGTTCTGCGTCAATGTGCTGGGCAGTGACCAGCAGCAGGTCTGCCGTCAGGTAGCAGGCAAAGGGCCGGACAAGTTCGAAGGGGTGGAATACGCGATTTCGGACAACGACTTACCGATCGTTGCAAACTCCATCGCCTGCATCGAATGCACGATTCATTCGGTGACCGATGCTGGCGACCACTGGTTCGTGCTTGGAAATGTCCTGTGCCTCGAAACAACGCGTGATGACGACCCCATGCTATTCTATCGCGGCCGCTATGGCGGCTTCGACGAGACCCTCTGATCCCGGCAGAGTATGGTTGGCGCCTTCATGCCTGTTTCCCTGCATGCGCATGCATCTTAATTCATGGAGCGCCCTCTCGACGGGCTCTCCTTCAACGCTCACGCGCCTCTTCCGTTAAGGCCCGGACAGATCAATAATCCGATGGCGGAGCGACCGTAACCGTCAAACCATCCAGCGCTGCCTCAAGCTTGATCTGGCAGCCAAGGCGACTGTTTGCCTGAATGGTATCGTCCAGGATTTCAAGCATATCGGCCTCGATCTCGTCGGGCGCTGGCAGCCTGGATAGCCACGCCTCATCAACATAGACATGACATGTCCCGCATGCCGCACCGCCGCCGCAGTTGCCAAGCACGCCTTCGACACCGTTCTGCTTGGATAGTTCCATCAGGCTGCACCCGGGATCCAGGTTCTCGATCGTCTGCGTGCCGCCCAGGGCATCGGTAACTATAACTTTCATTTTTGCCATTCGCGGGTTTTCCCGTTTTACGTATATACGGTTGTAGCTCTTCCAATGGCGCAGACGCACACAAATTCCAAATCAGGGCTTGCCCAACGGGACTTTTCCCTGCCTGATAGGAACAGGCAAAACGAACTCAACGCTGGGAGAGAATATGAAGATCGGTTTTTCAGTTCCGCACATGATGGAACTCAAGGCGCTGACCCAGGACTGGGAGCTTGCAGTGACCGGCGCGGATCAGACGGCTCTCGCCAAATGGGCGGAGGGCCTTGGCTATGAGATGCTCCAGGTTCCTGAACATCACATCATCCCGCGCGAGCATGTCGAACTGTCCGGCGGTTTCTATTTCAATGCCCTCACCGCGATGGCGCATTTTGCCGGCGCTACAGAGAAGATGCGGGTCAACAGCTGCATCCAATTGCTGCCGTTGCAAAATCCGATCGTCACCGCCAAGGCACTTTCCACGATGGACTGGCTGTCAAGCGGACGCGTTACGATCAATTTTGGCGTCGGCTGGCTCAGGGAAGAATTTGATATTCTGGGCGTGCCCTTCAACAAGCGCGGCAAGATGGCCGATGAATATGTAGAAGCCATGATCGAACTCTGGACCAAGGAAGAACCTGAATATGAGGGGGAATTCGTATCCTTCAAAGATGTCGCGTTCGCGCCCAAGCCGGTGCAGGATGGCGGGGTCCCCTTGTGGTTCGGCGGCGATGCCAATGGAGCCCTGAAGCGTGCTGGCCGCTTTGGCAGCGGCTGGATGCCTTTCCTGACAAAGCCCGAGAGGATCGCTGAACGGCTCGACTTTATCCGGTCCCAGCCGGACTACGGAGGCAATCTGAATGAGGTCTCATATTCCATGAGCTCCGGCGCGATCGGCGAAGGCCATGTCGTGCAGGAATCGGATTGGGCAAACACCAAGAAATCCACGCAGGAGATTCTCGATTCGCTCGGCTGGCTGGCCGAACAGGGTGTCACCTGGAGCGGCGTCGCAAGCCCCGGGATTACAAGCCTCCAGGAATGGAAGGATCATGGACAGTGGGTAGCCGAAGAAATCATCCCCGCTGTCGCCGATCTTTAGGGCAAGATAGCGCCGATGCGATGCCATGCTACTGGGTGCCGCGCTCTATGACTTGAGCGCCGCCCCGCAGGGCGTAGTGGGACGGCTCAGACCTATTTTGGGGACGAGAGACTATGAATCCACCCCGCATGCGGCCCCGGTTAGACGATTACAACAGATCGTTCTGGACTGGCGGCGCCGAAGGAAAGCTCAACATCCAAAGGTGCAACGACTGTGATCAGTACGTGCATCCGCCGTTGCCGCTGTGCCGGCATTGCCAGTCTGAGAATATTGCGCCCGAAACGCTTCCCGGAACGGGCACTCTCGACACGTTCACGGTCAATCATCAGCCATGGTATCCGGGCGTGGAAGTTCCCTATGTGATCGCCCGCGTGCGCCTTGACGGTGCGCCCGGCGTGATCCTGACCACCAATATCGTCAATTGCCCGGTCGATGCCATACAACCCGAAGACAAAGTGCGCGTCCTGTTCGATGAGCAGGACGGCATATTCTTCCCGGTCTTCGAAAAGGCGGATTGACCGATGGCAAGCAACGAAGCCTACATCACCGGGGTCGGGCAATCGGAAGTCGGCGTTCGGCTGACGCGCCACCCGCTGCTTCTCACGCTCGATGCAGTGAAGGAAGCGCTCGATGATTCCGGGCTGACTCTCGACCAGATCGACGGTGTCTCAACTTATCCCGGCAAGATGAGCGTGCCGCCAGGTTTTTCGCCGGTTGGCTCAGACGAGCTAATCGAAGCTCTTGGCATCAAGTCGAAATGGCATATGGGCGGCGGCGAGCTCCCCGCACAACTTGCAGCCATCGGCAATGCAGTGATGGCTGTGAAACAAGGTGTTTGCCGGCATGTCATCTGCTTCCGAACTGTCTATGAAGCCGCGGCGCAATCGCGGCCTGATGAGTATCCGCCAGGCAAGGGCGGTGATCTGCCGGGCGTGATGCAATACACCATGCCATTCTGGGCCATGTCCGCATCGAACTGGGTGGCCCAATATGCCAATCGCCACGTCTACAAATACGGGATGAAGCGCGAACAGCTGGCGCAAATCGCGCTTAACGCTCACAGGAACGCCCAGCTCAATCCACGCGCTCGCAATATCTCCAAGAAAGAGCTGACGATGGACGAGTACATGTCGGCGCGCATGATCACCACGCCGCTGTGCCTGTGGGATTGTGACCGTTTCTCCGATTGCTCGACTGTCATCATCGTTTCAGCCGGCGATGCATTGGACGAGGTGAAGACCACACCTGTCCGCGTCGCGGCCATGGCCGGATCGGTCGATCGCTATAGCTGGGATCAGGTTGAATGGACGGCCGCTTATGATGCCGGCCCGGACTTGTGGAAGCAGGCCGATTACACGGTCGACGATGTGGACACCGTCCAGTTTTACGATGGCTTCGCCTTCCTTCCATTGACCTGGTTCGAAGGACTGGGGTTTTGCGAGAAAGGATCGGCGCACGAATTCATCGAGGGCGGCACGCGGATCGCAATCGACGGTGAATTGCCGCTCAATACGTTTGGCGGGCAGCTGGGCGCAGGCCGCCTGCACGGCTTCGGATTCGCGCACGAATCAGTGGTTCAGCTGCGCGGTGAAGGCGGAAAACGTCAGATCAAGGGCGATCCCAAGGTTGCGGTGGCCACTTCTGGCGGTGGCCCAATGGCGGCTGCCTTACTGCTCGTCCGGGACTGATCGCCGCGGGGGACCGGCGGATCAGCTGGGCATGGTCACCCGCCGCTCAGCTCCTCAAGTGTGAAGCCGTTTTGCGGCGCGGTCTGCTGCACCTCTATGACGTTTCCTTCCGGGTCATAGCCATAAATGGTCTTCACATGGCCAACATCTACAAATGCGCGGCCTGCAAATGTCATTCCGCATTTTTCAAGGTGCACAATGTCTTTTTCGATCTCGGTGACGTCCACGCACAAGTGCGTGTAGCCCGGATCGTTGGGCCGCTTTGCATCGGGCAATTGGGTCGGCGGCGCACTATACTCGAAGAGCTCGAGATAACAGGTGCCTGCCCGCAGCATAACGCCCCGGGCCGCTGAACTCTTCACATCGACGATATGATCCATCGCCGCGTCGTCCGACCAGCCAAACCCATCGTCAACCGGCTCGAAACCGAATGCTTCGCAATAAAAGGCCTGCATCCGCGCCATGTCGCGGCAGTTAACACCAACGTGATGGATAGCCCTGATCATGCTCCGTCCCTCTCGTTCAACGCTGACACGCCCACAAGCCCCGCAGGTCTCATATTCTGGCCCGAGACTACGTTCGTGACGCAGCCTCGGGAGAGGCCCGGAACCGAATTTCGAATCAGGTTCTTTCGTCCTATTTCGAGCCGATATTGTAGATGCACAGCTTGTTTCCGTCGAGATCGCGGAAATAAGCGCCAAAGAATCCGCCCTCCGGCCCACGCCAGCCCGGCTTACCCTCACAGGTCCCGCCCAGCTCAAGAGCCTTGTCATAGACTGCCTGGACCTGCTCGGGACTATCGCCTTCGAACGCGATCATCATGCCGTTGCCCACACTCGCGGCCTTCTCGTCGTAGGGCTTGTTGACGCCGATATCGAACTTGCCGGGGTTCTTGCCATACATGCGCCCGCCGCGTGAAAGATCGAATGCAGGGGTCACGCCCATTACGGCCAACAATTCATCGTAGAAGGGCAGCGCCTTTTCAAGGTCGTTGCTGCCAACAGTTACATATCCAATCATCACACTCTCTCCACTCATGATCAGCGCCCTTTGAAATCGGGCACTCGCTTCTCTTCGAACGCCTTCACGCCCTCAACAAAATCCTCAGATCGGCTCGCAGCGCGCTGCCGGTTGCGTTCCATGGCCATCGCACTTTCAAGGGATATGTCGGGCGCGGCCCATGCAATCTCCTTTATCATGCCAAGCGAACGCGGCCCCGCCGCCAGATCCCCAGCCAGTTCCAACGCGCTGGATCGCAGCGCCTCATCGGGAACGACTGAATTGACCAGACCCCATTCGAGAGCCCTTTGTGCAGGAAGGCGCTCTCCCAACAGCATCATCTCCATTGCGCGGACACGGCCCACCGCCTTGGTCAAAAGCCAGGATGAGCCGCCGTCAGACACCAGCCCGACATGGCGAAAAGCCTGCAGGAAATAGCTGCTTTGCGCGCAAACGATCAGATCCCCCGCCAGTGCAAGCGAACATCCCACACCCGCGGCCGCGCCATGAACAGCGGTAACAACAGGCTGTTCCAGCGATCGCACCGCTGTAATCATGGGATGCAGATACTTTTCAAGCGACAGCCCGGCATCACGCATCGGATCATCCAGCAATCGCTTGGCATCCGTCAGATTGGCGCCCGAGCTGAAGCCTTTACCCTCGCCAGTCAGCAGCACCGCGCGCGCTTCTGTGCCGGCGCGGTGCAAGGCTTCAATCAGTTCCTCCGCCATTTCCTGCGAAACGGCATTGCGGGTAGCGGGGTCGTTCAGAGAAATCTGCGCGACGCCGCCATCCAGCGAATAGAGGATCTTGTGGTAAGTCACCCGGCGCTACATCTCACACTACCATTGCGTCCAACCGGCCCTTCACTATCTCTTCCGATTCAGAAATGATCCTGTCGATCAGTTCCTGACACGTCGGGATATCATGGATCAGACCCTGGATCATCCCGGCCCAGAAAATGCCCTTTGAAAGATCGCCCGTGTTCAGCAGTTCCTTGCCAAGCGCTCCTGCAACGAGATGCGCGACATCGCCAAACTCTGCGTCGGGACGCGCCGAAATCTCGACGACCTCGTCCGAAATATCGTTCTTGCCAACGCGCGCTGTATTGTGGAACTTGCGAAAAATCAGGTTGGTGCCGCGCTCATCATTTTCGACATATCTGGCTTTCACATTATCGTGAATCGGCGCTTCTCTGGTCGCGCAGAACCGGGTCCCCATGTTGATGCCTTCCGCGCCAAGAGCCAGCGCCGCAACGAATCCGCGCGCGTCGCCAATACCGCCCGATGCAAGCAGCGGTATCTTCACCTGATCGGCCGCAGCCGGGATCAGGATCAGGCCGGGAATATCATCTTCGCCCGGGTGGCCCGCACATTCAAATCCATCGATGGAAATGATGTCGCAGCCGTGCTTTTCAGCTGAAAGAGCGTGACGAACCGACGTGCATTTATGGACAATCGTGATGCCGTGCGGCTTCATCATTTTCCAGATTTTCCGAACATCCGGCGAACCGGCTGTCTCAACGATCTTGATGCCAGCATCTATGATAACTTGTGCATAGGCATCGTAATCCGGCGCATTGAGCGTAGGCAGATATGTCAGATTCACGCCAAAAGGCTTGTCTGTCATCGATCGGCAGCGTTCGATTTCTTTGGCAAGGTCTTCCGGGCTGGGTTGAGTCAGAGCGGTGATCAGCCCCAATCCGCCAGCATTGGAAACGGCGCTTGCCAGTTCTGCAAAGCCGACATTCTGCATCCCGCCCTGCAAGATGGGATGTTCGATGCCGAGCATTTCAGTAACGCGAGTTTTGAAGGCCATGCCTTTCTCCTGAGAATCAAACCGGGATTTCGTTGAATGGTATGCCTTTGTCTGGACGGTGGTCCTGGGGCAAGCCTAGAATTCTCTCGGCAATGGTATTGAGCAACATTTCATCCGCGCCGCCCGCTATTCGGCCAGTGGGCGCGCTAAGCCAGCTAACTGCCCAGTCATGGGTGGTGGTGGCCTCGCTGTCATAAGCAAGTCCCGCAGCGCCCTGAATATCCATCGCCAGTTCCGAGAGCTTTTGTCGGCTGCGAAACGAAACAAGCTTGCCCAGTGAGCCTTCCGGCCCAGGTTCAAGCCCCGCTTCCATCTGCAGGAATGCGCGGCTGCGAATGGCATCGAGGCCGCTGCGCATGGCGTAATTTCGCGCGATGGCGGAGCGGATACGTCCGTCTTCTATCGCGGGCTTTCCGTTCAGCATCACATCTTTGGCCAAATCCATGAAGAAGGAAACGGAAGGTCCATAGCCATCAGGATCGGAAGCGACATAACGCTCGATCATCAAAGTGGCCATGGCAACGCCAAAGCCACCGCCAACGGGGCCAATGCGCTGGCCGTCTGTCAGTTTGACATCGTCAAAGAAGACCTCGTTGCACACCACCGACTGATCAAGCAGTTCAAATGGCCTGGCAGTGACGCCCGGCGCGCGCATGTCGATCCAGAAGTAAGTCAGCCCTTTGTGCTTGGGCACGCTGGGATCGCTGCGCGCAACAATAACGCCATAGTCGCTATGATGCGCATGGCTGGTCCAAAGCTTCTGGCCGTTCACAACCCAACCGTTGCCGTCCTGCTCAGCCTTGGTGCGAAGGCCCGCCAGATCGGAACCCGCCGATGGCTCGGAGAACAGCTGGCACCAGATTTCTTCACCCCGCAAGGCGGCAATCACCCGTTCGCGGACCCATTGCTTGTCCTCGCAATAGCGCATGATGATGGGAATCGGCATACCGAGCGAAATGCCGAAATAGACCGACGGAAAGCCCATGGGCATTTCCTGTTCGTCAAATACGATCTTGTGCAAGCCGGAAAGGCCCAGTCCGCCAAATTCAACTGGCATGTTGATACCAGCCAATCCTGCATCATAGCGCGCAGCCATGTAACGCCGGCCAAGGGCGAGATCCTGCTCGTCAGAAAGACCGCGCCGCGCATCCGGACCAAATTCAGCCTTTACCGAATGCAGCCATTCGCCGGCCTTGGCACGAAATTCATCAAGCTCGATCATGCCGCCTTCGCTTCCAGCTCAGTGACCAGCAAGTCTTCCCAGAACAGGGCATTTCCAAGTTCAATCGAAAGGCTGCGCGCCCTGCGCATATGCAAGTGCAATCCCAATTGCCACGTCACGCCAATGCCGCCGTGGATCTGCACCGCATCGCGCGCCGCAGTATCATATGCCTCACAGCCTGAAAGGCGAGCCGCGCAAGCAGCCGCCAAGAAACCGCCCTGACCCTCAAGCGAGGCGGCATGGATAGAGTTGGCACGAGCAACTTCGACAAGCCCATACAGCTCTGCAATAGAGTGCTTGATCGACTGAAAGGCACCGATCGGCTGGCCGAACGCCTTGCGCTCAAGCGCATAATCCCGCGCGAGCAGCAAGGCAGTTTCAGCTCCTCCCATTTGCTCATGCGCGGCGACAACCGCCATGCGCGCCAAGCAATCGAGCGCCCCGCAGCGCGCGGCCTCTCCTTCAAAAAGCACGGCTGCCTCGGCACCATCAAACGAGATTTCGGCATAAAGGCGGCTGTTATCGAAGGAATCGACAGCCCTGCTCATCGCTGCGTTCAGCTCGGCAAGCACCAGCACCGGCTTGCCGCCGGACATTGCCCAGACAATGGCAAAGTCCGCCTTAAGCGCACCGGGCACAGCAGCTTTTTTCCCGGAAAGTCGCCCGCCTTCATATTTCACGGCAGGATCGGACGGGAGCGGTGCCCCTGCCTCTTCGAAAGCGACCACGCCGATGGCATCGCCACTTGCAAGCCGTGGCAGCCAAGCCTGCTTCAACGCGCCATTCGTGCAGGACGCAAGAATCTGCGTGACACCGTAATTGCCCGTCAGGAACGGCGCGCCTGCGCAAAGAGCTCCGGCAGACTGCGCGATCAATCCCATTTCGAGAAGTCCCAGCCCAAGGCCGCCATACTCTTCAGGCACTGCCAGCCCGGTCCATCCCTGTTCGACTGCCGTTTTCCAGAATGCCTCGTCAAACCGGCCCGTCCCGTCCAGCAGACCGAGCAGCTTGTCTTTATCGAATTGCGCATCGAGCACGCGCCGGGATTCCTTGGCGATCGCCTCTTGCGCCTCATCGTAAAGAATGGACATGCCTTCTTTGCTCCCGATTTCGAGCGATGGGCTAGGCGATGGCGAGCGATGCTTCAAGAGCCAGTTGGGGAATGCGAAGCCCCGCCGCATGGGCAATTGCGCCTTGCCGTTACAGTTGCCTGCTGCAATCCTTGTATCGGACAACACGAACAGGAGAGCAGCATGGAAATCATCGCAGAAGGGCTTGCCTTCCCGGAAGGCCCGGTGGTGATGGCCGACGGATCGGTCATCGTCGTCGAAACGGCAGGGGGGCGCGTGACCCGCTGCTGGGACGGCAAAACCGAAGTTATCTGCGAAACCGGCGGCGGCCCCAATGGCCTTGCCATCGGGCCAGATGGCGCCCTGTGGCTCTGCAACAATGGCGGCTGGGACGGTATCGGACGGATCGAACGGATCGATATCTCCACCGGCAAGTTTGAACGGGTCTATGACAGTGTCGATGGCCTGCCGCTGCAAGGGCCGAACGACCTTGTCTTCGACAGTAGCGGCCGGATGTGGTTCACCGACATGGGCAAGATCGGCCCGACGCACCGCACGACCGGAGGGGCCTTTACCTGCCTGCCGGACGGTTCCTCAATCACCACGCTTTATCGCCAGTCGATCTCGTACAATGGCATCGGCCTCTCGCCGGACGAAAAATCCGTCTATGTGGCAGACACATTTCAGGCACGGCTCTATCGTTATGACGCCAGAGCCGAAGCACAGGACCCACAGTATATCGCCACCGCACCGGGCCCGATCAGTTTCGATTCACTCGCCGTCACAGCCTCTGGCAATATATGTGTAGCCACGCTGATGGAAAGCGGCGTGACCACGTTCACACCCGGCGGGGAAGCCAAGTTCACTCCGGTAGAAGGCGATCGCTACCTGACCAATATCGCCTTTGGCGGCGATGACATGCGCGATGCCTATATCACCTTGTCGGATACCGGAAGGCTGGCACAGCTCCGCTGGGACGAACCCGGCCTGAAACTCGCCTTTAATGCCTGAAACACTGCTTTAAAATCCGGCACCGGCCCTCACCTGAAAGTGAACGTGGCTATGGACGCTGATACTCGATTACCGCCGCCGTAAAGCGGCAAATGCAGACCAGCTTTCCGGCCTCGTCCTCAACACGGATCGACCAGACCTGAAGCGTGTTGCCAAGCGATTCCGGACGAGCCGTGGCATAGACCCAGCCGGAAAATACCGGGCGCACGTGGTTTGCGTTGATCTCGGCGCCGACTGCGACAAAGCGATCCCTGTCCACGCAGCTCGACCCGGCCATGGACCCGGCCGTCTCTGCAAGCGCCACGGACGCGCCTCCGTGAAGTCTCCCCATGGGCTGGTGCGTGCGTTCATCAACCGGCATGCGCATACGCAGGAAATCATCCCCGATTTCAACAACTTCCATACCAAGCAAAGTAAGAAGGCCCGCCGGAGCATCGCGACCGACACCCGTGAATGCCGGCTTCTTCCCCCCGAACCAGATCATGAAAAACCCAATACCGGATGCGGTTCATGCGGCGCTTCGACCTGATCGATTTTCTCCGTATCGAGGATCCACTTGTGCCAGCTTTTCGAGGAATCGCCGAAGCTCATACCGCCAGAGCACAGCGGAGAATCCCCCGGCACGGTATTTCCCAGCCTGACATAGTCCATTGCCTTCTTCCTTCCCGAATTGACCCATGCAGTAACCTGCCTCGATTATTCTTGCCTGCGTGGCAATGGCCAGCCGCCCCCAGTTCAGTATAAATCGCGTCAAACTGCCACGAATCTGAATTGATAATCCGCCGCTCCTGCCTACATTCAAACAATGGATTTCAGCGGAGATACAGACCTCCGCTGAAATCCGTTGTTTGAATGTAGGCAGAAGCGACGGATTTTCAATTCAGATTCGTGGCAGTTTGATGCGATTTCTTCTCAATTGAGGGTGGCTGGCCATTGCCACGCAGGCAAGAATAATCGAGGCAGGTTACTGCATGGGTCAATTCGGG
>JAHRVR010000071.1 GCA_019090585.1 Sphingomonadaceae bacterium | reverse complement strand
GGGTTCCTGCGCGGCGGCAAGGGAGAAGTCGTAAGCGCGGCTGATCGCGCCATAGAGAGCCTGGCGCGTGCGGGATTCGCTGGTTCTGACTTCATCTGCAAGATCGCGGGCCGATGCAAGCCAATCGGCCAGCGCCATATTGCCCGTAGGCGGAGGCGAGAGCGGCGTGGGCAAAGCCCTGGCTCGATCGGAATCGTCGGTTCTGGCCGTGAATGACGGTGCTTGTAGACTTGCGTATTGACCAGACGTTTCCTGTTCTGCGTCCAGATCAAGCACGTTCATGTCTTCGGCTGGGCCGTCGGCCCAGTCTGTCATCGGCAGTTGTTCGGTTTCCCGTTCAAAGTGCGGCTCAAGGGCCTGGTCGATCTCAAGCAGCAACTCGTCGGCTGTTTGCTGGTCGGCAAGCTCTTTCCAGTTGATGATGCCATAGATGAAATCAATTGTGTCGTTATCGCTGGAGAATGGCAGCAGTATTCCGCGATAAAGGATGGTTGTTCCGCGCTGGTTTACGAACTCGGCCTCGAAACCGATCGGCGCCTGATTGGCAATGATCTGGAGGTAGTGATCGGTGATGCGCGAAAGTAGAGAGCGGCTGGGGACATCACTTAACCGCTCGATCTGTGCCGTGGCCCCACATTCGCTCGCGAGTTTATCGCCAAGGAACACGATTGCAGGATCTTCGATCCCGGACGAGAAGTCGAGCAAGACACCGTAGGGCCCGAAATCGCCCTGGCTTTCCGGGTCAAGGTCTTCGGCGGCCGGAAATTTGCGGTCGCCCAGCATCGCGGCCCAGAAATTATAGGCCCGCACCTGCATGCGCCGCTCGTCCTCGCCGAATGCGGCAGGCGGAAGGTCATCGCCGGCTTCGTCCTCGTTAAGGTCAAAGTCCTGCGCATCACCAAACGCGTCATCGTATTCCGGGAAATTCCCGCGTAAATTATCCATCTCGTGGTTCCCCACCAATCTCTGTCAGGATCGTTTTGGCGGAACATGGTAAAATTAATGTTAAGTTTTTCGGCTTTGGCGAACAGAAATCAAAAAGGGGAAATAGGCATCGCCTGCTATTCCTGCACTACTCCCGCACAATGCCTTCGCCGCGTCTTGGCGCGGGTGCGAGCCGCCAAAGCGCAATGGACCCGGCTGCCAGAACAGCCGACGCGGCATGAAGGGCAAACGGCAGGCTGGATACGTCGGCCACCGCGCCCCATGCCCATGACCCCAAAGCCATGCCGCCGAATGTCGTGGCCTGATATATCGAAAGGCAGCGGCCGAGCATGTCGTCGGGTGAGCGGTACTGCATGGCCAGGTTGAGGCTGGTCAGGTTGGACACCCAGGCGACACCGGCCAGGAACGCAACAGGCGCGGCGAAAGTGACGGTATCAACTTCTGCGATCACGATCAGGGCGAAGACATAGATCAGCGCGCTGGCTGCAAGCAGGCCTTCCAGTTCCAGCCGCCGCCGAATCTTGCCGACAAAGGGCGCGATGACGATCGAGCCGACACCGAACATTGCCAGCATGAAGCCGAAATCCAGCTCGCTTCCACCAAGCTGCTCTCTGACAATTGAGGGCAGCAAGGCCTGGTAGGCGGCGACGGTAAAGCCGATGAAGAAGCAGCGCAGCAACAGCCGGCGTATGGGTGAAGAGTCCATGCAATAGCGCAGGCCAACTGCGATGGCCGGGAAGATTGGCCTGCGCGCCACGCGGCGGATTTCCGGTTTCCACCAGAGCAGCACGAAGATCAGGGCAAAATAGCTGACCGCATTGATGGCGAAGGCCAGCGAAACGTCCCAGATCGAGATGAGCAGGCCGCCAAGCGCCGGACCCACGCTGCGCGCCAGGTTGAACGACATCGAATTGAGCGCGATTGCCTGCGAAAGTTCGCGCTTGGGCACTGTCTGGCGGACAGAGGATTGCCATGCCGGTGAATTGAGCGCTGTGCCGGCGCCTATGGTCAGTGTGAAGGCCAACAGGATGAAGGGGCTTATCATGCCAAGGTATGTCAGCGCTGCCAGGGCAGAGGACGTAAGGAGCATGCCGATCTGGGCGGCCAGCATTACCCGGCGTCGATCAAAGTTGTCGGCAATGGAGCCGGCAATCATGCCGAAAAGCATGATCGGAAGGGTCGCCGATGCCTGGACCATGCCGATCAACTGTTTTGAATCGGTCAGCTCTGTCATCAGCCAGGCGGCGGCAACGGACTGGATCGTGGCTCCAAGGTTGGAGAACAGATTGGCGATCCAGATGGCGCGGAATACCGGGTATCGGAAGGGCGAGAAGGTGCCGGCTGGCTCCGCCTGGCTCAGTCCTGGCACCTGTTTGTCCTGTTCCTGGTCCTTGTCAGCCACCCGGCTCGGTTAAGGCGTGGCGTAAAGGTCTGCAAGTCAGAACAGATAGCGCAATCGCATGACTTGCTGCTCGCCTTGCTCGCGGCAAGAAAAGCTGCCTGTTCAGCTTGTCGGTGCCATGCTCGTCATGGCGAGGGCGCAAAAGCGCTGCGGCCCATAGAGCTTCGGTGGTGGGAGCCGGCATGGCGCGCCTTGTGCCGGCCCCAGCTACAGGCGGCTAGCCCGCGCGGCGAACTTTGCCGCTGTGCGCACCGACTCCATCTTTGCGACCTGAGCGGAAGTGCCGTTTTCCGCCGGAATCGCCATCCCGGTCTTGCCGTGATTGCGAACCGCCTTTCTGGCCGTGCCCCTTGCCGCGGGGCTTGCCTGAACCTCGGCCCCCGCCCCCGCCGGAAGATTTCTTGCGGGCGGGTGCGGGCAAGCCCGCTGCGTCCTCAATGAAATTCTCCGGAAGCGGAAGCGGCGCCAGTTTTATGCGCGTCAACCGCTCGATATCGCGCAGATAGGGCTTCTCGTCCGGGGCCACAAAGCTGATGGCGATGCCGTCCGCACCTGCTCTTGCAGTCCGCCCGATGCGGTGGACATATTGTTCCGCCACGTTGGGCAATTCATAATTGAACACATGGCTGACGCCGGAAACGTCGATGCCGCGCGCGGCAATGTCGGTTGCCACCAGAACACGGGTTGAGCCGGTGCGGAAACCATTCAGCGCGGCGGTGCGCTGGCCCTGTGATTTGTTGCCATGGATCGCCGCTGCGGGGACCCCGGCTGTATCAAGATGGCGCACGATACGGTCCGCGCCATGCTTTGTGCGCGAGAAGACCAGCGCGCGGTCGATTGTGCCGTCCGCAAGACCGGCGCGCAGGCGCAAGGTAAGCAGCGCCTGTTTTTCAGTCTGGTTGATGAGCGTTACGAACTGCTCGACCCGTTCAACTGTCGAGGACTGCGGTGCAACTTCAACGAGTACGGGATTGTTGATGAACTGCTTGCCAAGCTCGGCGATGGCCTTGGGCATCGTAGCCGAGAAGAACAGGCTCTGGCGCGGTGTCGGAAGCATGTTGGCAATGCGCTTGAGGGGGTGGATAAAGCCCAGATCCATCATCTGGTCGGCTTCGTCGAGAACGAAGATTTCAACATGGCGCAAGGTCAGTGCGCGTTGCTCGATAAGGTCGAGCAGCCGGCCTGGCGTTGCCACAAGCACATCGCAGCCGCGCGACAGCGCCCGGGCTTGCTTGCCAGAGGGAACGCCGCCGAAAATGCACTGGACCGAAAGATCCGTATATTTGGCATAGCCGCGCATGTTCTCGGCAATCTGCGCCGCCAGCTCGCGTGTGGGTGAAAGCACAAGCATGCGGCACGCTGCGGACTGGCGTGGCTGCGGATTAGCCATTAGCAGGTGCAGCGAAGGCAGCGAGAAGGCAGCGGTCTTGCCGGTGCCAGTCTGTGCGATACCCAGCAGGTCCCGCCCTTCAAGTAGGGACGGGATGGATTGTTTCTGGATGGGGGTCGGGTCCGCATAACCTCGGGAATCGAGGGCGCGGGTAATAGGCTCGGACAGTCCGAGCTCTGAAAAATAAGACATTTCAATACTTTCGGGAATCATACGCGGCGCGCGAGACTTGGCCAGCGCGCGGCGCAGGGTTTCAAATCGTGCAACCCTGCGTGAATAAGGAAGCGTTCATGCTATCGTGATCGTCCATCCGGGCAGGTCGCGCAAATGCGCTAGACCTCACGCTGCTTCGGATTGCGGCAGGAATTACCCGGCGCGCCGATCATTTGGCGGCCCCATTAGTGTGCAGCGCAGCAAAAAGCAAGCAAAATGATGGGACTCTGGCGGCTTGCACTGCACGCACTGCTTGCCTAGCGCGGGAATCATGCGTGAGCCACCCTCTCCTTGCACCCGCGTTTGCCGGATGGATGAAGCGACCGGACTATGCCTGGGTTGCCGCCGCACCATGGAGGAAATCATCGACTGGCCAATGTTGACGGCGGTTGAAAAGCGCGATGTGCTAGGCCGGCTGGCGTTGCGAGATGGAAAGGAACGTCAGTAGACGCCGTCCAGCTTGGTGTGGTCCCAGCTGATCGTTTGAAATGGCGTGAAGCGCATGACCACGCGCTTGGTGAAAGAGGTGCGCACCTGGTCGTTCATACCGTCTGTGAAGCTGGTGCTCATGGCGCCGTTTCCCCGGATGAAGCCCATGGCCTTGGCGACTTCCTCTGGGCCATTGATCAGCTCGACATCGGTATAGAGCATGACGGATTTCAGGTCGTCATACCCATCGCCGCTTTCCACCAGGAGTGTCGCGCGCGGGTCGCGCTCAAGGTTTTTGGTTTTCTGTGCCTTTCGAAAGGACGTCATGACAATCCGGCCCTCGTCGTCGATCCCGAAATTCATCGGGACGGGATGGGGCATCCCGTTGGAGCCGTTTGTAACCAGAATGATCCGGCGCTGTTCTTTCAGATAGTCCCGCACTTCTTCCGGTGTCATTTCGATGGATTCGCGCCGTGACGGCATTGTCGCTTCCCCTTGCTATGTCACTTGTTGCTATGTTGCTCGCCTGGCCCGCCCCACCGCAGGGTATGCGCGTCTGCGGAATTGGTCATGCGGCGCAGAGAGGTCCGTGCCAGCCTGGTCACTTCCACCTTGCGCCGTGCTGCGGCCATCTGCAACAGCGGAGCGGGGCGGACGATCTCCGCATCATATCCATCGCCAATGATCACGCCGCAGCGATCGGGCAGGAAACTTTCCTGATCGAGGCAGCTCCGGTCAAGATTTGGGGAAAGCCCCCAGTAAAACCTGTCGCAGAACTCCAGGTAATCGGTCCATTTTGTATCGCCAAGCAGGTCTGCGCGGGCAACTTTGATCTCGACGATGATGACATGGCCCTTGGGGTCAATCCCCATAAGGTCGGTGCGCCTACCTCCACGAAGCGGCATTTCCGGCAGACACCATATATCGTTGCGGGCGAACAGCCGGCCAATGCCGCGCAGCACGTCCCCCGCAGCTGGCGCAGCACTGCTTGCGAGTGGTTGTGTTTCGGTTGCTTGTGATTCGGTGTCGGCCATGCCCCCTTCTAGGAACATAGCAGGAACTTTCAAGCGGGCTTGGCGCTCAGGTGCTTCGCATTGCGGTATCGGCGCTCTTCTCGGGCGCCAGTTTCATCAGGGCATCGCGAGCGCTCAGGAACTCCTGCCACAGGGCACTGGCCGCCGGACTTGAATCTGCGCCGCGCGCGTGGGCGGCCAGCAATGCAGAGAGCCCGGGTTCCATCATCGCGGTCAGGTCTTCCATTCCCTGTTCGGCAAGCTCGCGTAGCGATCCGCCCGCTTCCCGCATGATGACGGGAAAGTTGCGAGCCTGCGCTGTCATGGCCTTGCCTTCGATACCGGCAATCATGGCCACCGTTTCGGCTGCGTCGTGCAGTGCCGACCATTTCATGCTCTGTGCGCTGGCCGAGCCCTGGCCGAACTGCGCCCTGCCTGAGCCAATGAAACGTCCGCTTTGGGGGGCTGTAGCGGGATCGGTGACATTATGTGTTTCCATCCCTTGATACTAGCCGGGCGGAATTGCCAAATCGCTAACCGGTGAATGTTTCCACCTTTCCGGCCCGCACACCCTCGCCTGCCAGAAGCGGGCGAACGATTATGGGACTGGTAAGGCCACCGCCGCTCTGCTACCCGCTCGCGCACTTCGGCACCCGTAGCTCAGCTGGATAGAGCGCTGCCCTCCGAAGGCAGAGGTCGCGCGTTCGAATCGCGCCGGGTGCACCATAATATCAATGACTTAGGCTATAACCTTCCATTCTGTACGGAATAGGTACGGAAAACAGGGGGGCAAAAATTGGTTGCCTTGGCGGGCCAGTAGGCTATTTGAGCAGCCCTTCGGCTTTCTTCTACGGGAATCGCGGCAAATTTCGGATGAAGGTTCAAATCAGGGGATTCCGAAAAGACTCAGGTATTGAGGTTTTCGAATCAAAGCGACGGGCCGCTGATTCCGTTTATTTCTTTTTGACGTCTTTGGGGTACCACGTGCTTGCTGCGCCGTTGTACCGCCGATAGACACAGGATCGTTGGTTTGTCGGGGAGGGTCAATTGGCTGACAAGAACGACGTTAAAGGTATGGTTTTGGACACGACACAGACGATAGTAAGTGACAATGTGATCATCGCCTGCTCGCCTGAGAGCGGGTGCGATGTTTCAATTTCACTTGGCGCTGAAACAGTGCAAGCGATCGAAAAGCTTGAGAAGTACGCAATTCTAGCTGGCCATCGGATCGGCGAATTTCGCGTAGGTTGAGCCCTTTGGCGGTTCGCTGAACTGTGCTTTCGAATGCACAGTTAATTACCCTTGCCGATGATGGTGAGTGGGAGCGGTTGAACGCGCTAATAGGGGCGTCCAGCTCAAACACTCTGTTAAGTAACATCCTTGAGAGCGCCCGCACCGCTGGCTGCCGTTTTGCCTTGCTCGAAGGCCCATACATCGACCGTGATTTTTCCGCGTCCTTTACGGCCTTCTATGCATCGCTTTTCAGGCCCTATAAGAAGCTTTGCAAACGTCTTCATCTATTTTCTGATGACCTTAGCGCGGCGCTTTCCCAAGGTGATCCATCCTCGGTCTCTCTTGCGCTTGAAGCGGCATCACCAAGCTATATGGGATATTTGGTCCTTCGGCCCTTGGTTCACGCTCCTGTTAGTCATGCTTTTCTATCCCATGCGCATTTTTCGCCTGACCCTGCTGCCGAAGTCTCTGTGCGGTCGGATCATCACGTCCATGTCTTAGGCGCTACACTGGGCCTTGCAGGCTTTCCTCTGACACAGCAGGACACCCGTATCGGGGCGTGCGCTCAAGCTTCCATTTGGATGGCTGGCAGACATTTTCATCTAAAGCACAAGGGGCCATGGTTCTCGCTTCCAGAAATTACATCAAGCGCCCTACTCCCTACGGACTCTTCTATTACGCGGTCCCTCCCTGCGGGTTCTGATTATCTTACCTCTGACAACATGGTCAGAGCACTCCGGGCGATGGGGCGGCACCCGGTTTTCTATGCACCACAGTCCACCGAGCAGGGCGATGACTGGGGCTTCGATCCTCAAGACGTAATCTGTCAATATGTGGATTCTGGCATACCTGTAATTCTCGGCCTGAACGATGGGCAAAACGTCGGACATGCTGCGGTCGCAGTTGGAACCGTGCGGGCAGATGTGACCGAAACTGATGACGCGAATCCCGGATCGTCCCAATCCGCCTACTGCTCGCATTTGTTGGTGATGGACGATCAAAGAGGCGCTTATCTGCGACTGCCAATTGATGGCCCTTTGGAAGAGCCAGTGCCCTTCAACCTCCGGGACCACCTTCGTTTCATGATCGTCCCACTTCCGAACAAAGTCTTCATGACGTCGGAAGTGGCCGATCAAATTGCTCGTGGCATCGTGGCTAACGCATCACTGCAGATTGACGCATTTCGATCACAATTACCTGAACAGAACCAATCTAGCTGGCCTCCAGAGGCGCAGTTTTACGAGGCAGCAGATGGCGGCGGTTTGGTTGCGCGCACTTATCTAACATATGGGTGGAAATACAAATCGCGCGCATTGAGAAACAACACATGCACGCAATTGAAGGCTGATGTATTGCGACGCGACTTTCCGAAGTACGTTTGGGTTACGGAGTTTTCATATCCTCACGAGGTTTGCGCAATAGACCCATGTGCACGCATAGTGCGTGCTCATGTCGTAACAGATGCAACAGGCTCTAGGTTTTGGGAGAGTTATCTGATTGCCGATATTCCGGGTGTCGTTGCCACATGGGATTTTGATACGCAAAACGATGCTGAGGCCGCCAGTCCGGGCCTCACTTTCATTGCCACCCATAACGAGTATTTTCCGAAGATTCGTGGAATGCAAGACTTCACGCAGTGTGGCGTACAGCAAACTGAAGCCTAACGGGATTCTGGTTCTCTCAGTTGCCTAGCTCCTCTTTTCCCCATTTGGCCGTTCTCTTTATCAATGAAGCAGCCGCTTTGATTTGCATTGAATAGCCGCCGTGTTTCCAGGCGTTACGATTGCCCTCAGGCGCGCCCGGATTAGTCCCGCCGTGCATCCTGCACCGCATCGCGCCCCTGACCGCCGGGGATTGGCACTCCGTTCCCTTGCGGGTTCGGGCTAGGCAACGCGGGGCTTTCGCCAGCCGCTCCACCATCGGATGCATGGGGTTGTTCGTTTGATTTGCCACTTTCCTTACCCCCGGTGTGATTATGGAATTGATCGGCAACCACGGCCTGCCCGCCTTCATTCACATGGACATGCCGCACAGTCTGCTCGCGTGGCTGGTGTAAATCAAAGCGCATGCTTTGTTGCGCTGCCTATTGCTTCACTCGCGCAAGTGCTGCGCAACAACGAACGCCCGGCTCAAATCACAACTGGATGAACGTTGCAGGGCACGTCAGCCGCGCTATCGCGATTGCTTCCTCTTCCGCCGTAACGGGACGCGAGGTAAGCAACAGTTCGGCCGTTCGCTGCGTGCCGATAGGGCGCGCGCATGCAAGACGGACCAATCTCATACCCAGTGCACAGGGTCCGGCCTTGTTAGGTCAGGATTACGACATGGCGGCTGGGGTCCTGGCGCGGTTTCTCCAGCGCGCCAGTGAGCTCTATCGTCAGCGCAGAGTCCACGGTGCTTTCGTTATGGGCCTCTGCTTCAATTCTTCGCGGCCGATGTTGTTACCCATCACACAGTAATTGAGCGCATCAGCCATCGCAGCTGAGCGGGACTTGTCCAAGGCGCGCCAGATCGCCTTGAGCGATCCTTCAACTGAGCTCGCCGGCTTCTCGGCAATCTTCGCCGCAATTTGGC
>JAHRVR010000070.1 GCA_019090585.1 Sphingomonadaceae bacterium | reverse complement strand
TGCGATTACTGCATGGATCCGGATCTGGCCTATTTCCACAAGTGGGAAATGGACGACATGGTCCTGTGGGACAATTGGCGTGTCCTGCATTGCGCAGTAGGTGTTGAGCCCGATGACGTGAGAGAGATGGCGCGCACGACGATCTCTGGCGATTATGCGATGGGGCAGGTGCTTGGCCTTGATGGTCCGGTCGACGATTTCAAGCTCTGATCGGCATCTGCGGCGGATTTACCTGCCTTCGTGAGCTGAACGCCGACAGTTTGGTCAGGACCGCTGGGCCGCCAGACGGAGCTTTGACTGAAACCTGCCGGGCCGGCAATCTGCGCGGATGGCCGACACCATAGCCTGGAAGATTGCGCTGGCGTCATAATGCGCTATGCCCGTGTCATTAGCACGGTCGACCCTGCCGGTCGGATGCGGCATGGGAGATGGTATGGGCGGCACTCAGCTGGAAAGACCAGGCGCTGCGCAGGAGTGGCGGCGCAACTGGACGGTCGTGGCGGCAGCTGCGCTTGGTTTCGCGTTTTCCACGGTCACTGTTTACACTATCGGCCCGTTTATCGAACCGCTGGAGCAGGAATTTGGCTGGTCACGCGCCGAAATTGCGTCGGGCCTGACTCTTTATTCGGTGCTCGGCATTTTCCTTGCGCCAGTCGTTGGCATTGCAATCGATCGTTACGGCCCGCGCAGAATTGCCATTTTTGGTATGTTTTCTTACTTGATCGCTTTTGCGGCGCTGTCGCTGGCTACGGCGTCGCTTCTGTTATGGATGTTGCTGTGGTTCTTTCTCGCTTTGGGCAGTGCCCCGATGAAGCCAACAACCTGGACTGCGGGCGTTTCCAGCGTTCTTGATGCCGGCCGGGGCCTTGGCATTTCCGTGATGCTTTGCGGTGCCGCGATTGGCTCGACAGTTACGCCCATTCTTGCGACCTGGCTGATTGATAATTACGGCTGGCGGATCGCCTATCTTGGCGTGGTCGGGACTTTTGCGCTGCTTGCAGGCCCCGCCGTGGTTCTCTTCTTCACCAGCGCCAGTGATCGCCGGCGTATCGCGGGACGAACCGGTGAGGCCGCAGAAAAAGGTGAGACCGCAGAAAAAGCAGTCTCGCAGGTCGATGCCCCAGCTCTCACTGGTGTGACCTGGCGTGAGGGATTGCTTTCCTGGAAATTCGTGCGGCTTGCCGGAGCGGCGTCGGTCGCGACGCTTGTCGTGGTCTCTTTCGTGTCCAATCTCATACCCATCCTTTCGGACCAGGGTATCGGCCGGACGCAGGCGGCAGGCATTGCTGGGTTGATCGGCGTCTCCACCATCGTCGGTAGACTGTCTGGCGGCTATTTGCTGGATCGGGTCAATGGCCGCATTATCGGCGGCATCAGTCTGCTTTTGCCGGTGCTATCCGTCGGCCTGGTGCTGGCTAATCCAGGCTCCATCCCTGCTGCGACAGTCGCCGTGCTGATTCTTGGCCTTTCGCTTGGTGTTGAGCTGGATTGCGTGGCTTATCTGGCGACGCGCCATTTTGGATTGCGTCATTTCGGAACCATCTTTGGCGTGATCTCAGGCATGCTGGCCTTCACCAGCGGCGCGGGGCCGTTCCTGGTGAACTTGTCCTATGACATTACCGGCGGATACGAGCTGGCCTTGAAGACTTATGTTCCGATGAGCCTGTTTGGCTCGGCCTTATTCTTCAGCATGGGCCGCTATCCGGTGTTCACCCAGAAATCTCCAGCAGAGGCCGCCGTCAAGCCGCGGACGGAGCTATAACGCGAGCCTGAAGACTCAGCAGGGTCAGTTTGCCGGTTCGACCAGATTGGCGAGTTTGATCTTGTGGGTGTTTGCTGTGCGCAGCGTTTCTTCCCCGAAACGCCCGCGAATGAACATCTCGATGCGTTCGCGAATTTCCTCTGGGTTGGGCGGGCCAGCATGCCAGTCGGTATAAGTCATCAGTGGATGGCTGCCCTGCACGATATCCGCAAAAAGCTCGGCCGAACGGCCATGATCGCCGCTGGGGATGCTTCCTGCTTCCTCCAGCGTGATGAAGACTTTTTCAATATTGCGGCGAAAGCGGGCGAAAACGGAATTTGCCACCTGCTTCATGAAATCCGGGAAGCGTTGGCTTTCGGCAATCATCAGCCGCATCAGCCCGATCGACTGCGGGCGATATGTCACATCGTTTGCATATTGTGCCGTTCTCAACAAGGCACCGAACAGCGTATTGCCGTCTTGCACGGCTGGCGTCTCAAGAGCACCGACTGAATCCCGAGCATAGATGACTTCGCGAAACAGTGCCTCCTTGTCGCCGAAATGCTGGTAGAGAGTGCGCGTGGCAACGCCGGCTCCGCGTGCTATGTCGACCAGCGATGTGCCGGCGTATCCGTGCCTCACGAACAAGTCGGTCGCGACTTTCATGACTCTCACTTTGCGTTTTTCAAGCTCGACGGCGGTCGGACGGCCAGCCTGATTTCGGCGCTTTGGCATGCTCTTCGATTCACTTTGCGTATTGGGCATTGCATTTCCTGGCGGAGTAGGCTGGCATTATGCGACGCAGCGAACCTCCATGTCAAAATTCTTGTCGCGTAATGTCAACAGATTTGGCGGACATTGATCGTGCTGATCAGCATCGGCGATTGCTTTTCGGCGATGCGTGGGCTGGTCAGCAGATCAAGGTCATGCCAGCGGCAATGCCATAGATAGCATTGAGTTCTTCAGATTGTGCCTTATGCACATCGCGGTTGAATGCGCATCAGCATGACGTCAGCGTTTTTGCAAGGTGGACTTGCCCGCCGGGCCAGAATCGCATGTTCAGGAATGGTGAGCGCCGGTTCTGCACTTGGAGAGCGGGAATGGGCAGATTTTCTGAAAAGGTCGCGATTGTAACCGGCGGTGCCAGTGGCATCGGTGCGGCAACGGTTGAACGCCTTTCTTCAGAGGGCGCGAAAGTGATGATTGCTGATCTGGGTGAGCCTGCCGACACGAACCGCGATGTGAAATTTATGCGCACCGACGTAAGCTCGGAAGCGCAAGTGAATGCCCTTGTCGAGGCAACCGTCAAAGAGTGGGGCCAGCTTGACATCATGGTCAACAATGCGGGGATAGGTTCGCTTTCCAGCACTCCTGACACCGATCCTGAAACGTGGGAAAAGATCTTTGCGGTCAACTCGACCGGTGTGTTCCTGTGCTGCCGCGCTGCGATACCTCATATGCGGGAGAAGGGCGGAGCAATCGTCAACACCGCCTCCATTTCCGGCCTGTTTGGCGACTATTTCATGCCCGCCTACAATGCTTCGAAGGGCGCAGTGGTGAATTACACACGCTCGCTGGCCCTTGAATGCGCGGAATTTGGCATTCGCGTAAATGCCGTCTGTCCCGGTCTCGTCGAAACGCCGCTGGTGTCCAATGTAGTTGGCGATCCGGAAGACAAAGAGCATTGGGTAGGGCTGATCCCGCTGGGCAGAGCGGCCCGCCCCGAGGATATTGCCGCTGCCATCGCGTTTCTCTCTTCTGAGGACGCGGCTTGTGTGACGGGCGTAAACTTGCCCATCGATGGCGGATTGACTGCACACACCGGCCAGCCAAACCTTGTAACCCGGGCCAAGCTGCGTGCAGAGAGAAATTCTGGCTGAGCCGGTCCACCGCCGTGTAGAATGAGACCCAGATGACCAATTTCAAGCGTAGAAAAACCCTGATCACCGGCGCTGCTGGAGGCATGGGCCGAGCATGTGCCCAGCTTTTTGGCGGCACCAACGATCTGCTGCTGACCGACGTCAAGGAAGGCCAGCTTCAGGAGTTTGCCGAGGAACTGCGCGGTGGAGGCCACATTGTCACGGCACATGCCGGCGACGCGGCGGATGCGGATCACCTCGCCAGGCTCGCATCTGAACTGAAGGGCGATCAGCCTTTTTCCGTCATCCACACCGCCGGGCTTTCTCCCGCGCTGGGGGACTGGCAGTCGATCATGAATGTCAATCTGGTCGGCTCGGAATTGCTGATGAACGCGCTTGATCCCGTTCTTGTAGCGGGGAGCGTTATCGTGCCGATTGCCTCAATGGCTGGACACATGATGCCCGCGATGGAGGATGTGGATGCGCTCCTCGTCAATCCGCTCGGTGATGGCTTCATGGACTCTATCGGCGCGACAATCGAAGCGCTCGGCGGCGCCAATAGCCCCGCTGGCATAGGCGGGACCAGCTATTCGCTCAGCAAACGCGGCGTGCTTTTGCTCACTATGCGCAAGGCGGCTGAGTGGGGGGCTCGCGGCGTCCGCGTGGTCAGCATTTCGCCCGGCGTCATTCACACCCCCATGGGGCTCAGGGAAAATGAGAATACGCCCGGCGCACTGGATTCCCTCAATGCGTCTTCCATCGGCCGGATCGGAACGCCGATGGACATCGCTATGGCGGCGCGGTTCCTGTGCAGCGAGGAAGCAAGTTATATCACCGGCAGCGATCTGCGCGTTGACGGCGGGGCTACTTCGGTTGTGACGATGCCCTCGATTGTGGGGGGCTGAATGGACAGGTAAAGGTCGGGATCGCCTTGCGGATACGTTCTTCTCTCTTCGCAGGAGAACGATGGGTCGGCAAGCGTGTCCAGCTCCACCGGTCCTGTTTGCGATAGCGCGGCCAGAATGCTGCCGCAGTCGTGATGTCATAGCCTGCGCAGTGCGCCAATGCGGCGCCGGTAAGATCCGCCAGATCTTCCATTTGACGCCGCTCAGGCAGGCTTGCGCCTTTCTTGTGCCTATGGATAAGGTGGGCCATCTCGTGCCCGGCGATCAGGGCAAGCTCGTTGTCATTGTGTGTAAAACCAACCATCGCGGTCGTTATCCCCATGTCCCGATCATTGCTGTAGGCTTCGATGGAACGGTCAGTAACAAGGATTACACGGCTCGCGCAGAGAGAGGTCGGCCAAATCTTCTTTTCAAAAACCGACCGGCCACGTTGTATCCTCAGCGTGATCGGCTTGCCGGAGGGGTGCTGCGCTAGTCGGTCGGTAATCTCGTCTGCAAGAAGCTTGCGGTTGGTTGATCGGGCGAAGATCATGTCTACTCCGGTTCCGTCGATCGCGACCACATTGTCACCCGGACGAATCCCGGCCAGATCGGCTGGACTGCCATCGGCCACGGCGGCAATCTGCGGGCGATTACTGAGGCCCAGTTCGCGCCGGACCAGCGCCCGGTCCTGCGGCTCATACGCTCCGATATAGTCAAGCGTCAGGCCCGTGGCCGAGGCATTGGCACGGCAATGCGGACCCGCAGAAATCCGTAAGCGCCATTCCACCTCGGAAAGTCGAAGCATCTGTTGCCTGAGTTGGACCGGCCAGCTTTTTTCAAGCGGGAAAGCGGTTTCATCTGCCGCTGCAGAGTTTCCGACAAGCGCGAAAACTGCGACAAACAGCAGAGCCAAAAGGCTTTTCTTGTTTTCCGATTTGCATCGCATCTGTGAAATGCGTATAACCCCTTATTAACCATAGGTCGAATGGTCGGCTGAATACGGAGTCCCCGCTGTGAATACCCGTAAGACTATTGCTGCCTTGGCAGTTATGAGCCTCGCTATTGCGCCGATTGCGGCTCAGGCAGGTACGCGCGCCGGCACCGTTGATGCAACAAGCGCCTCGATCGGCGGTGAGATCGGAACCCGCAGCTCAAAGCCCATTTCCAAGGACAATAAGATCGGTCCTAAGTCGATTGTGCTCGTTGCTTTGCTTTTGTTCGGCGGCGGCGGTTCTGTTGCAGCCATCGCCTCTGGCGGAAGTGATAAGTCGGGCGGCACCTGAGCCGGACTTTTGCGATAGTTTTCAGAATATAGGCCGGGCGCGTGCCAGGCGACACTCTACTCGCATGACAAATTGCCGGTAGCTGCCGTGAGCCGTGCAAGCCTTTTGCGCGCAGAGCGGTGGGTAAGGCTTCGGCCACTCTCCCGTTGTGCGTATCGCTTCCAGAAGCCGAGCGAACGCCCAACCGCATAGCCTGCACAATGGGCCAGTCTGGCGCCCATCAGGTCCGCCTCGTCTTCTATCTTTCGGCGGCCGAACAGGCGCGCAGGCGGACCCTCGAAGGCCACAACATGCGCCAGTTCATGCCCAGCCACCAGCGCCAGTTCATCGTCATTCGCCGTGAAGCGGATCGTGCCTGTGTTGATCGCGATGTTGATGCCGTCGCTATGGGCTCCGATCGAGTCTTCTGTCTTGAGCATGAAGCGCGCGGAGCAGACTGTGCGCGGCATAAGGCGAACAGTGAACTCGCGCCCGTTTCTGATCAGCGCGATGTCCAGGGCCGCACCGGGGTTCAGTCCTGCGATCCGGTCCTGAACCGCGTCGGCAAGCAGGGAAGGATCGTCGAGCCCGGCAAGGATGCGGTGCATCTCCTCGCCTGAAACGGCCAGAATCTGATCTCCGGCCCTGATACCGGACGTTTCAGCCGGGCCTCCTGCCTCGACTGACAGGACTTGCGGCAATTCGCCGAGACCCGTTTGCTGACGCACATAGGGCTGGTCACCCTCGTCATAGGCCCCGATGTAATCGATGACAAAGCCAGCAGAGGATGCGCTTTGCGGACATCTGCCTTCGGCGGCCAGCCGCAATCGCCATTCAACATGGCCGAGGCGGATCAGGTCATCGGCTATTTGCTGCGGCCATGATGGCGCCGGCTCGGCGGCCAGAGCAAGTCCGGGCAGGGCGGCCAGAAGCAGCCCCAGACAATGCCCCCATCTCATTAACGATTTGCTTACCATGTGATGATTAGAAGGATCAATTGGGCCGCGGTGCAACTGCCAGCGTTGGTCGAATTTACGCATAGTCCCGGCTTGGGGCATCTGGGAGACTGAAGATGAAATCTCGCAAGACTATTGCCGCAGTGGGCATTTCTGTCTTGTTTCTTGCAGGCGTTGGTCTGCAGGCGGGAACGCGCGCATCGAATCTGGTCGATATTGTTCCGGTAAATACACGTCCGTCTCCCCCGGTGATGATCACTATGGCGCCGGTTGCAAGCGCAGCTGTCGCCACCAAGGCCACCGGCAAGCGCAAATCTAAGCACGTCAAGAAGACGCATAGCCTGATCGGCAGCGGAATTTATGCGGCTCTGGCCGGCGCAACCAGCACGGGCTGGTTTGGGCTGTTCGGCAAGAACAGTTTCAAGTCTGCAGGCGCGAACTAGCCGCACTGGTGCATCGG
>JAHRVR010000069.1 GCA_019090585.1 Sphingomonadaceae bacterium | reverse complement strand
TGCGACGATCAGCGTCAGAGGAAACAAGGCTGAGAGTACGGCGGCCAGGATCGCAAGATGGCGGACATCGAATCTGTCCATCAACCATCCACCGATCAACCTGCCCGCCAACGAAGCGAGGCCCATGATGCCGGCGATTATCACGGCATCACCGCGTGATATGCCAGTGAAAGTCAGGATCGGAACGAGGTTCAGAATCAGCGCAAGGCCAAAAAGACCGCTAATCAGAGAGGCGAACACCAGAAGATAGAAGTTGCGTGACAGGAACCCTTCGCGCGGGCTCAAGCCGCCTGGTCCGGCTGGCTGGATGTTTTCTGAGCTTGCGCTTTCCGGGCCGGGTTTGGCCTTATCCCGATCCTGTTTTCCCGGCACGAAGGCAACAACGAGCGGCAGGACGAGCCCGCACCAGATGATGCCCAGTGCCAGCAATGCGGTTCGCCAGCCGTAATTCTGCACGAAATACTCGGCGATGGGCGGCGCTGCCGTGGAGCTGATGCTTGCGCCCGCTATGGTGGCGGCAATCGCCATGCCTCGGCCCTTGTTGAAGATCGTCGATACCGGCGCCATCCAGACCGTTGTCGTGAAGGCCCCGGCAATCCCGAATATCGACCATGCCGCCCACCACTGCCACAGCTGGTCTCCGATCTGCGACATAGACATGATCGCCGTAAAGGTGGTCAGTACGACTATGATTCCCGTGAAGCGCGAACCCAGCCGGTCAATCAGGTGGCCTCCCGGCGCGGCCAGGAACAGGCCCATGAAGGAGACCACGAGCGGCCCGGTTGAGATTTGCGCGCGTGACCAGCCCAGCTCGTCCTGCATCGGCTCGAGTATGACGCCAAAAACAGCGCTGAGCAGTCCCGCCAGGGCCATGCCGGATGCGGTTGCGGCGACAAGTGGCCAGTATTTGCGCCATTCTGCGCGAGCTGTCGTTTCCGGCGCGTTCAGTTTGTCCCTCCCGAGATGCGATTGTTGCGGGGCCTAGCGTAGCTGGCTGGTTCTGTATTGTGAGAATCGGTTTGCGGGGGGTGAGCGAATCTTTGCACCTACTCCAACCACCCGAAGGAACTGTTGGCTATCGCGTGCATGGGCGAGAAGGCCTGAGCTTTCCAAATCCCTTGGTGTCCGGCATTGATAGTGTGACTGCGCCGGGTCTTGCAAAAGGCGGGCCGGTCCAGCGGTTGCAGTGGCAACTTGGAGAGGTGGCAGGCTCGATGGGTGTTAGCGAGATGGAATCGGTTAAGCGGGAGGCTGGCAAGCGGGAGGCCGGCAAGTGGGAAACGTCGGGGGCGGGTCCGCGCGTGCTGATCATCGGTGCCGGTGTTTCCGGCATACTGATGGCGATCAAGCTGCGTGCGCGCGGGTGGCGCAACTTTGTAATCCTTGAAAAAGCGCAGGCATTGGGAGGGACATGGCGGGACAACGTCTATCCCGGTGTTGCCTGCGATGTCCCTGCGCATGTCTATGTCTATTCCTTCGCTCCCAATCCGGCGTGGAAGACGCGCTATGCCAAAGGGCCTGACATCTGGAAATATTACCACGATGTCGCCCGGCGCTACGGCGTGCTGGCACATATCGAATATGGCAAGGACGTGGATCTTGCCGAGTTCGACGGTGCGGGCTGGACTGTCACCGCCACAGACGGAAGCACTTACACGGCTGATATCGTTATCGGCGCGGCGGGCCGGTTACGTGATCCGAATCTACCGGAGATTCCCGGCAGGGATAGCTTCGCGGGGCCAAGCTTTCACACCGCTCGCTGGGACCAGACGGTCTCGGTGAAGGATAAGCGTGTGTGCCTGATCGGCGCGGGCTCGTCAGGCGTGCAGGTGTTGGCGAGCATCGCCCACGAGGTGAAACACATCACGCAATTTCAGCGCACGCCGCAGTGGGTCTTTCCCGTTCAGGACGCTGCGATACCGTGGTGGAAGCGGCTCGCCTTTCGGTTGTTCCCCTTTTACGTGCGCGCCACATACAGGCGTCTGCTCGATTTCAGCAATCAACGCGGCGCTCTGGCATTTGAGAGCAAGGAAGCGCGCGCAGAGCGCGACCAGATGTGCGTAGATGCGCTCGAACGGATTCGCGATCCGGAACTGCGCGCCACGCTCACGCCCGATTACGATGTCGGTTGCAAACGGCTTGTCATGTCAGAGACCTGGTTCGATCAGGTGCAGAGGCCCAATGTCTCGATCGTGATCGAGGCGATCGAGCGGATCGAGCCCGAAGGTGTCCGGACGGCGGATGGCCGCCTGCACGAATGCGACATCATCGTCTATGCCACCGGGTTCGATGCCCACGCCTATATCCGCCCGGTCAAGGTTGTTGGCGAAGGCGGCGTCACGCTGGACGATCTGTGGCAGGATCTGCCGCTCACTTATCGTTCGGTGGCGATCCCGCACATGCCCAATTTCTTTCTGCTGAACGGCCCGTCTTCTCCAGGAGGAAGCGCTTCGATTGTCGGGATTGTCGAGACTCAGGCTGCTTACCTATTTCAGATTCTGGAACGAATTGTTGCCAATAAGGTGTTGATCACGCCGCGCGAGGAAGTGAGCAGGGAATGGCAATCGAGCGTGCGGGAAAGGGCCCGCACTTCCGTGTGGGGCACGGGCGGGTGCCAGAGCTGGTATCTCGATAAGACGGGAACGCCGGCCTATGACGCGGTAAGCCTGCCGGAACTGGCGCAAAGTCTGGCGGCGCCAGATTTTGATGATTTCACGGAGCGCCCGCTTTCTGCGGTCTAACGGCTCCGGCCATTTCCGGACCCGGCCTCCCAAAGTGGACTACTTTGTTGGGAGGCCGGAGCGGTTATGGAAATTCGCTGGACCGCGAATATCGAATCTTAGGCTGACGCGTCAGTCCCAGCGAATGTGAAGCGTATCGAACGCAACGATGTTGCCGGTATGATAAGTCGGCTTGTGGGCCGGGTCGAGACGCCACATCGGAAGGCGTGACAACATCTCACGGTAAAGCGTGTGCAATTCGACCCGGGCAAGATGCATCCCGAGACAGCGGTGGGGACCGCCCCCGAAGGCGACATGGGATTTGAGGTCGCGCGACAGGTCAAACTCGTCGGGCCGCTCGAACTTGCGTTCGTCGAGATCGGCTCCGCCAAGATGCACCATCAGATGGTCGCCTTCTTTTAGCTTGAAGTCGCCAAGCGTGGTGTCATGCGCGACGCGGCGCACCGGGACAACGAAGCTGTAGCGACGCAGCATTTCTTCCACCGCATCGGGAATAAGCCCGGGGTCGCCGCGCAGTTTCTCCTGCAGATCTTGGTTTTCGGCCATGTGACGAACGGCAAAGCCCATGGCGTTGATGACCGTGTCCAGACCGGCGATGAACAACAGGGTCGCGTAATCCTCCATGAGGTCCATTGTGATGGGCTCGCCGTCTATTTCGGTCGCCCACAGATTGCTCAATAGAGTATCATCTCGCTCTTGCTTGCTCTGCACGATCGTGTCGTGCAGCGTGTCGGCGACTTTGCGCAGCGCTATCCGGGAATTGAGGACGTCGTGACTCTGGCCTAGCACTTCGTAGACAAGTTCGCGGAACTCGGCCAACCTCTCGACCGGAAGGCCCATCATACGCAGGAACACTGTAACCGGCAGAGGTTCAGCGATCGCAGAGATGAAGTCGCAGTGACCCTGCTCGGCCACGGCGTCGATCAATTCGGCACAAAGTGCCTTGATGCCATCAAGCTGACCCATGGCAGCCTTGGGTGAGAACGCCTTCTGCAAGGGGGACCGGATTGCGGCATGTTTGGGCGGATCGATGGAGATTGGCATGAGTTGCGGGATGCGGGGCATGTTGGCCGGCAGCCGTGCCTTAAGTTCCTCCATCTCCTCTAGCGGTATTCTGGAGCTGGAAAATATTTCCGGTTCCCGCAGGACCCGAAAGA